>JBEIVF010000131.1:0-5959 GCA_040374005.1 Gemmatimonadaceae bacterium
GCCTTCGGCGTCGGTGAGCGTGCGGTGGAGCATCACGCCGTCGGCCGAGTCGGGGATGATGGCGAGGAGCGAGTCGTCGACAGCGCGGTCGTTGCGCAGCGTGGCGTAGATGGCCGTGGGCGACACACCGGCGCCGCCGACGATGAGCACGCGGCTCACGTCGATCTTGGGTTCACCGGGATCGGTACAGGCCGAGGCCACGAGGAGTGCCGCGAGTGCGAAGCGCATCATTTAGAATGCCGAGCCAAGAGGAGCGGGATGTCGTTCGCCCAGTCCACCTGGCGGGTCCCGAAGGGGTAGAGCAGGCGCGCGACGTCGTCTTCTTCGAACACAAGGACTTGAGCGGCGTGGCCCGGGAAGTAGTTCCCATCGGCGTCGGGCTCAGGGATGATGGCCGGCGGGAGATTGATCGACGCTTGGATGGCGTTGACCGAGTCGAGCGAGCCCACGAGGCCGATGAACGTGTCGTCGAACTGCGCGAGCCAGGTCTTGAGCAGCGGCAGCGAGTCGCGCGCGGGGTCCACGGTGACGAACACGAACTGCGCGCGGGCACGGTCCTCGAAGCTCAGCGTGCGCAGCACCGAGGCCACATTGGCCACGTGCACCGGGCAGATGTCGGGGCAGTGCGTGTAGCCGAAGAAGAGGAAGGTGAGCTTCCCCTTCGTGCGCTCGAAGAAGTCGTACGGCTGCCCATCGGTGCCCGCCAGCGTGAACTGCGGCCGGGGGATGGGGGCGCCGAGCTCGACGCCGCGGAGGCCCCCGAGTTCGGCGGGGGCGTCGCCGGGGGTGCAGGCGGCCGTGAGGGCCACCATCAGAGTCAGGAAGAGCGTTCGCATCGGTCCCTGAAATCTAGTCAGGGACTCGGGGCCGACTGAGGCGATCGTGCCGCCGGAGATGCGAGGGCGGTCGAGGCAACCCTCCGCTCGTCCCCTGCTGTCCAACGGAGGACCCCACTAAGCGGCTCGAGCCGCGGAGAACTGCGATGTCAGAACCTTCGGTAGCGACCGCGCCCTACGAGGCGCGGATGGAGGCGCCCGTGGCGGCGCCCATGGCCGATCGGCCCAGTGATCGGTTGACCGTGCGACATAAGGGGCGGCTCGTGACCGTCAAGCCGTCCGAGATCGATTGGTGCGAGAGCGCGGGCAACTATATCCGCCTGCATATCAACGGCAACTCCCATCTCATCCGTGAAACACTGCAGGGCCTGGAGGGACGCTTGGACCCCACGCAGTTCGTGCGGATCCACCGGCGCGTTATCGTCAATGTGAGCCGGATCCGCGAGCTGCGGCCCTGGTTCGGGGGCGATCAGATCGTGATCCTCCGCAATGGCGGACAGCTACGCCTCAGTCGTACTTTCCGGAGCAAGGTGGCGGGGCGTCTGACCCTGCCGCACTGACCCACGTTCATCCGCTCCGGAGTTCTCCGTGATCCGTGCTCTGTTGTTCGCTGCCTGTGGTCTCACGCTCGTGGCTGCCCCTGCGGCTGCGCAGGCCTCTGAAGACAAGGCCATCATCGCCGTCGTGGATGCCCTCTTCGAAGGCATGAAGACCAAGGACACGGCCGCAATGCGCGCGCTGTTCGTGCCGCAAGCGCGGATGGTGGGCGTCAATGCGCAGGGCGCCGTCACGGCGAACCCCGTTGATGGTTGGATCAATTCCATCGGACGCTCGGCCCCCGGCACGGCGCTGATCGAGCGCACCTGGGCCCACGAGGTGCGCGTTGATGGCAGCATCGCGCAGGCGTGGATGCAGTACGACTTCCACATCGGCGAGCGCTTCTCGCACTGTGGGGTCGATGCCTTCGACTTCGTGAAGGTCGGCGACGCGTGGAAGATCGTGCAGGTGATGGACACGCGGCGCCCCACGGGCTGCACGCCGCCGCCGGCGAGTCGCTGATGTCGCGCCGCGCGCTGGTCGCCGCTCTCTTGCTCGCGGCGCCCGCCGCTGGCGCACAACAACTGCACTGGATGTCCGGCTGCTGGGAACGCCGGACGCCGACGGGCGTGGCGCGCGAAGAATGGCGCACCACGCCCGTTGGGCTTGATGGTGGGGCGGCCACCTACCGTGGCGACACGCTCAGTGGCTGGGAGTTCCTGCGCGTGGCGCCGAGCAACGGGCGCACGGTGTACATCGCTGCGCCGAACGGCCAAGCGTCGCATGCGTTCCCGTTGGTGGCCGCCAGCGCCGACACCGCGCTCTTCGCCGATCCCGCGCACGATTTTCCGCAGCGCATCAGCTATCGGCGCATCGGTCGCGACTCGCTCCACGCGCACGTGGCCGGTGGGGGCAACGCCATCGACTTCCGCTTCGCGCGCGTGGCGTGCGATGCGTCGCGCGATCTCACCGCCGCCGTTGCGCTGCGCGACACGCTGCAGGGGTTGCTCGATTCGCTGAAGGCACTGGGCCGCGCGCCGGGCCTCTCCGCCGCCGTGGCCTTGCCCGATGGCCGCGCCATCACGCTGGTGAGTGGTGTGGCCGACTCCACCGGCATGGTGCCGCTCACACCGCAGCACCGCCTGCTCGCCGGCAGTGTGGGCAAGACCTTCTTCGCCGCGCTCGCGCTCAACTTGGTGGCCGAAGGCGAGCTCGATCTCGACGCCAAGATCTCGACGTGGCTGGGGACCGAGCCGTGGTTCGCGCGCCTGCCCAACGGCGCCGACATCACCGTGCGGCAACTGATGAACCACACCAGCGGCCTCGTGCGCTACGAGTTCGATCCCGAGTTCGCCGCCGACCTCGGCAAGGACCCGCTCAAGGATTGGCAGGTGGCCGAGCAGTTATCGTACGTCTTGGGCGACACCCCACCGTTCGCGGCGGGCGCAGGTTGGGAGTACTCCGACACCAACTACTTGGTGATGGCGCTCATCGTCGAGAAGATCATCGGCGGCCAAGCATACGCGGCCATCCGCACGCAGTTCTTGGCGCCGCTACGGCTGCGCGGCACCACGCCATCCATCAGCACGCGCATTCCGGGACTCGCCAACGGCTACGGTGGCACGCCCGATCCGCTCGGCATGTCGGGCCCGATGATCGTGAACGGTGCCCTCAAGATGAACCCCAAGTTCGAGTGGGCCGGTGGTGGCTACGCCAGCACGCCGGAGGATCTGTCGCGTTGGGCCCAGGCCTGGTACAACGGCACCGTGATCCCCGCGCCCGTGCTCACCCAAGCCCTCGACGGAATCGCCGCCCGCGCCTTAGGGCAGGGCGCGCGCTACGGACTCGGCGTGATCATCCGCGACACCCCGCGCGGCGTCACGTATGGCCACAGCGGTTTCTTCCCGGGCTATCTCACCGAGATGCGCTACTACCCGGGCAGCAAGGTCGCCGTGGCCGTGATGGCCAATACCAGCGACGGGCGGGCCATCGGACGCGGGTTGGCGCAGATCGCGCACGTGTTGGCTGATCGTGCGATGGGGCCGGCGCGCTAGGCCCTTACACCCCGCGACGGCGCACCAACGGCGGGTTGATGGCCCGCGCCACCAGCGCCGCACTCCCCGCCAGCAACGACCCATACAGCAGCGTCAGCGCGTAGATCGCGAGACTCTGTGTGCCGAGGATGCCGGCGAGGATCGCGGCGACATCGTCGATGCGGCCTGAGCCCGACGCGATGGCGAGGAGGACCGCCCACGATGCGGCGCCCGCCGCTGATGCGGTGAGCACCGCGCCGTGACGCGGCAGCGCCAGCGTCCACCCCGCAGCGATGATGGGCACGGCCCACCATCCCGTGAGATACGTGCCGACCGCACAGAGCGCCGTGAGCGCGACGAAGGATCCGAGAGCGCTGCGCATCAGCGGCGGGGCGAGAGGAGGAGCGTCGCCGCATGGTGCGGCGCCGAGAGTTCATCGGGCGTACGCGGAATGCGTAGCGAGTCGAGTTGCCCCGTGCGCCACGTCTCGATGCGATCGCGGAAGTGCGGACTCACCGGGTTCGCCGATTGACCACCCGGATAGATCGCACGTGCGGTGACCGTCGGTCCGAGTTCGGCCACCATCCGCCAACTGGCGCCGTGCGTACCCGGGCCCGAGCTGGGGTTGAGCGACTCGCGCCCGGCTTGCACCGGGAGCTCGAGCGCCGACAACACGGGCAAGCGTAGCGGATGCCAGATGTTGGCGAAGCGATACGTGTCCCAGCGCCAGCGCCCTTCGCTCACCGGGCCGCGATCGCGCTCGACGGTCTCGTACCCGCGGCGCAGCGCGGCCGCGAGCAGGTCGTCGCGCGTTTCGCGTTGCGGCGTATGGGCCTGATCCCACCAAATGCTGGCGGGGTCGCGGGTCAGTGCGTAGAGAGCGTCCTCATTGGGCGAGCCGATCAACTGCGTCGCCACGCCTCCGGCACCTGTATCAGCACGGAACTCATCCCACGTGTGCAAGGCCGCTTGGCGCATGGCGGCTTCGAACACGATGGCACCGGTGTTCGCGCCATCGAAGCGGCGATCCCATGCGGCCAGATGATCGTACGCCTTGGCGAGCGTCGAGTCTGCCGGAGCGTTCGCGAGCGCACGGCGCGCCGCATCGAGCAACAGCGGCACGAAGCGATCGGCCCGCGCGTTGCCGGCATCGGTGTGGAACGCGCGCATGTCGTCGGCCGTCACCGACGAATCGGCGCGCAGTAGACTATTGAGGTGCAGCGCGCGCCACGGCGCGGGCCACTCATTGCCCAGGTAGAACGGATAGTCGGCCGGATCAGCCGACTGTTGATTGGCCGAGGCGAGATAGCCCTGCGCGGGGTTCTTGCTCTGCGGCGCCGCCTCGGGGCCACGGTAGCCGAGCCAATCGGACGCGCGCGTGGTGCCGTCGAAGAAGCGATCGCCGCGGCCATCGCCGGGACGGATGGGATACTGCGCGGTGGACCGAATGCCGATGTTGCCCTGCTGATCAGCGACCAACAAGTTCTGCGCCGGCGCAGTGAAGGTGGACATCGCCGTGAAGTACTCGTCCACCGAGCGTGCCTTCATGGCCGAGCGGAACGCTTCGAAGTCCTTGGCCGGCTCGAGCACCGTCCAGCGCCGCGAGATCCAACGCCCGTTGGCATTGAGCAGCGGGCCGCGGTGCGTGTAGTACATGGTGTCACGCTGGATCACGCCGCCGCGCGCATCGCGGTACTCGCCGGGCCGCACATCGAGCGGCTGCCACTGACCATCGAGCTGGTAGTTCTTAGGCGCGATCGTGTCGTCCACCACCTCGAGGTAGTAGTCCATGACGTCGGCGCCCACGTTGGTGGTGGCCCACGCGATGTTCCTGTTCACGCCAAGGATGATGCCTGGCGCGCCGGGGAACGTCACGCCGTACGCGTCGAGCGAATCGCGCACCACCAAGTGCACTTCGTACCAAATGGACGGGAGCGACAACTCCAAGTGCGGATCGTTGGCGATGAGCGCATGGCCTGACGCGGAACGCGACGGACCCACCGCCCAGTTGTTGCTGCCGAGCACACCATCGTGTTCGGCGCGCAGCGGATCGCTCAGCTGCCGCAGCGCCGATGCCAACTGCGCGCTCTTCGTCATGGCCGTGTCGGGCGCCGGGGCCGGGATCGCGCCGAGCCGCAGGCGCGGTTCACTCCGCCCGTTGGGTTGGATGGGCTCCTGCAACCACGAGTCGATGGGGAACAACGCATCCACCGCCGCCTGACCCACGCGCCGCTCCAGCTCGGCGCGCTGCAACTCGAAGTCCGACCAGCCCAGCGTTTGGCCCATGCGGACGAGCAACAACATCGTATGGAGTGGTAACCACTCCTGCGGACGCCGGCCCACCAAGCGGTACTCCAAGGGCAGATCGGCGGTGCGCATCGTGGCGATGTACGCGTTCACGCCGTCGGCGTAGGCCTGCAGGATGGCCAGCGACGCGGGCTCCTGCGCGATGAGCTCCAACTTGCGCTGGGCGCCCCACGGTAGCCCGGCGCGGCGCGTGGCGCGGTCGGCCTCGATGGCGCGGGCACCGACCAGCTCGGTGAGGGTGCCCGC
>JBEIVF010000295.1:0-1958 GCA_040374005.1 Gemmatimonadaceae bacterium
CCCTGGTCTTCGAGGCCAGCCGCGATCAACGCATGGATCGCTGACTTGTACGGCTTCGCCGCGCTGGAGTTCACTACCCCCTGAAGCGCCTCAACTCCCACGTCATGGCGACCCTGCCGATACATCGTCTGGGCCACCAGCATCTGGGCCCGCACCCCAGCCGGCGTCCCGCTATACCGGCTCACTACGCGCTGAAGCTCAGATTCCGCCAACGCGTCGTTCCCGGAATAGAAGGAGCGCTCCGCACTCACCAGCGCCTGCTCAGCCCGCGTGGCCTTGAGATCCGCCGAGGAACGCCAGAACCATAGGCCGCCTCCGACGACGACCACGGTCGCGGCGCCGACGATCAAGTGCTTACGGTTCTGCTCGAGGAAGACCGAGAGGTCGAATTCGCGATCGGAGGACTTGTTGCTCATGGAGGAAGATCGAGTTGGGGATACTGAATGCTACCGAACCTGTCAAAGCTAGTCACTGCTAGGCGATACAGGGAGCGGCCTGAGCGAATCGCCCAACGGACGACCTATCTGAGAAGTGGTCCATAGCGCTGGCGACCGCGTGAAGGCATTCTTGTTAGGACGACGCCCGGTGGCGCCGATCGCAGCAGTCCCCCCCTCGCACCGTGTCGCCGGATTCCGGCGACTGAGGATCCGTTCTACCCATGTCCCAGGAGCTCTTGATGGCGCCCGTCCGCTACACCCGAGTTCGTTGGATGCACCGCACCGCCGCTACACTGGCGGCCACGTTCACGCTCGCCCTGCCGCTGCTCGCTCAGCAGCGGGCGGCCGCTCCCGGCCCCGATCGGTTGACGCTCAACGACTACCTCGATTGGGAGTCGGTGAACGACCCGCAGCCATCCCCGGATGGCACGCAGATTATCTACTCGCGCGGCTGGGTCGATAAGGTCAATGACCGCCGCGAGAGCGACATCTGGATCATGAACGCCGATGGGAGCCGCAAGCGGTTCCTGCTCAAGGGTTCCAATCCGCAGTGGTCGCCGGATGGCACCCGCATCGCGTTCACGGCGCCGGGTGAACCAGGCGGCGCGCAGATCTGGATCCGGTGGATGGATGCCGAGGGGGCGACCTCGCAGATCACGCGCCTCGAGAATTCCCCTAGCGGGATCAGCTGGTCGCCCAACGGACAGTCGCTGGTGTTCCAGTCGCTGGTCCCGCGTCGCGAGAGCTGGCCGATCACCATCCCGGCTGCCCCTCGTGGCGCGAAGTGGGTGGAGCCGCCGCGCATCGTGACGTCCGTGCGCTACCGTGCCGATGGGCAGGGCTTCCTGCCCGAAGGCAACACGCACCTCTTCGTGGTGTCGGCCGAGGGTGGATCGCCACGTCAGGTCACCAGTGGTGACTGGAACCACACGGGCGGTCGCTGGACTCCCGATGGCAAGTCCCTGCTCTTCTCCGGGACGCGCATCCCCGAGGCGGAGTACGCGTGGCGCGAGTCGGATGTGTACCGCGTCGACGTGGCGACCGGCACGATCACCCGCTTGACCACACGGAAGGGACCGGACGGCAGTCCCACGCCGTCGCCGGATGGACGTTTCATCGCCTACACCGGGTACGACTCGACCGACGCCACGTGGCAGGACTCCTACCTGTACGTGATGAACGCGGATGGTTCGGGCAGCCGCGCCCTCACCCTGCAGTTGGATCGCTCCCCCAGTGAGCTGACATGGGATGCCACGAACACCGGCATCTATTTCCAAGCGCAGAACGAGGGCTCGCAGGACCTGTACTACGCGCCCCTGAACGGCCCCGTGCGTCAGCTGACCCGCGGCCCGCACATGATCTCCGTGGCAGACATCAGCAAGTCCGGCATCGTGATCGGCACGCGCGCCACCTCGTCGGAGCCGCCGAACATCGTGAAGTTCGATGTGAAGACGCCGACGGCGTTCACGACCCTCACGTCCGTGAACCGCGATCTGCTGGCGGGCAAGAAGCTCGCGACCA
>JBEIVF010000016.1:0-17480 GCA_040374005.1 Gemmatimonadaceae bacterium
GCCAATCCGAACGCCCCGTGCTCCTGACGCACCGCCCGCCGACCCCGTGCGACCAAGGGGCCGAGCGCGATGAGCGTAGCGAAGAGCACGAGGATCTCGAGGTGGTACACGACACTGTACGGCACCGACGGAAGCGCGAGGGCCTCGCCCAACCGACCGGTGGTGATCAGATACTGCACGCCATCCTTCATCATACCGCTGACCGCCAGCGCGAGCCCTTCGGCGGTCGCATAGACGGCGCCCCACGCCCCAAGTGCGATCCCGTGCTGCGCCCGGTCGCGCAGCCCCATCGCCGCAGCGAGCGTGGCGACCGCGAACAATCCTTCGCCGAAGCCGATGCCGGCGGCGCCCAAACGGAACATCGCGCCCGAGCCCAACGGAGACGCGAAGATCACCACCGCGAACGCCGCGATGCCCGCCCCGATCCCGAGCGCCGCCAGACGGATGGGATCGCCGCCTCGCTCGAGCATCCTGGCCGCCAAGACGAACGCTCCAATGGCGCCGAGCGCCATGATACCGGTCAGTGCGGTGGTCTGCCCCACCGAGAGCCCGAGGATCTCACCACCGTACGGCTCCAGCAACACGTCCTGCAGGTTGAACGCGAAGAAGCCGAGGCCGACGGCGACCAACAGCCGGATGGCATCGCCACCCGCGGTGAATGCCGCCCACGCCTCACGGAACACCGGACGCCGCTCGTCCTTGGTGTACGGCACGACCCCGCGCACACGCACCTCTTGCTTCCACAGCGAGATCGTATTGAGCACCATGGTCACGACCGCGGCGCCTTGGATGACCTCGATGAGGCGCACTGGCGAATAATCGCGCAACGCGCCACCGAGCACGAACGCCGCAATGACCGTGCCCACCAGCATCATCAGGTACATGAGCGCGACCACACGCGGCCGTTTCGCTTCACTCACCAGATCGGTCGCGAGCGCGAGACCCGCGGTCTGCGTGGTGTGCGCACCCGCACCGACCAAGAAGAATGCGACCGCCGAGCCGACGTAGCCTGTCCACTGCAGCGACGGGGTGCCGAGACCGCTCATTACGATCAACGCGAACGGCATGATGGCGAGGCCCCCGAACTGCATCAGGGTGCCGAACCAGATGAACGGCACCCGCCGCCAGCCCAGCACGCACCGATACGTGTCGGACCGGAACCCGATGAGCGCGCGGAACGGCGCCACCAACAGCGGGATGGCGATCATCACCGCTACCACCGTGGCATGGATCCCCATCTCGAGGATCATCACGCGGTTGAGCGTGCCGACGAACAACGTCGTCGCCATGCCCACGGAGATCTGGAACAGGGACAGCCGCAGCAACCTGGACAGCGGCAGATCCGTCGTCGCCACATCGGCGAACGGCATCCACGCGGTCCCGAGCTGCTGCCAGCCCCGTTGCATCGTCCGTCCCAGTCTGGTCATGCGATCACCACACCGGCTCGAGACGCACTTCGGCCGGCAACGCGTTCGGCTTGGGTGGCATCATCCACAGCCGGAGGAACGCGAACCCGTTCGCGACCTTGTAGACCGTACGGCGGAGCGCCCCCCCGATCCCGCCCGCTGCGGTGGCCGCCGCGATCTGCAGGTTGTTCTGATGCATCCCTTCGAGGATGGCCCAGAACTTCGGATTCTCGACATCCACCGCCAACGGGAACACCTGCTTGGCGATCTCGCTGGTGAGCTGGATGACCGTGTGGTCGAACTCGTCCACGTTCATCCCGAGCGCATCGAAGAAGCCCGTGCGGGAGTGATCGCGCACATACATCGTCGCGAACACCGCCAACAGGAAGAAGCGGATCCAGCCCTTGTTCATCCCTTGGAGCGTCTCCGGATTGGCGCGCATCAACACCGCGAACGCCTCGCCGTGCCGGAACTCATCCAAGCACCACCGCTCGAACCACTTGAAGATCGGGTGGATGCGGAACTCGGGGTGCTTCTCCAAATGCCGGTAGATCGTCACATAGCGCGCGTAGCCGATCTTCTCGGACAGATACGTAGCGTAGTAGATGTACTTGGGCTTGAAGTACGTGTACTTCTTGGTCTTGGTGAGGAACGACAGGTCCACCCCCACGCCGAAATCGTTCAGCACGTGGTTGATGAACCCCGCGTGGCGCCCTTCGTCGCGGCTCATGAAGCCGAACAACTCGCGGATGTCCGGGTTCTTCACGCGCTTCTTCACTTCGGCGTACAGGATGCAGCCCGAGAACTCGGCCGTCACCGACGACACCAGGAAATCCACGAAGTGCCGCCGCAACTCGGGATCCCAATTGGAGAGATCCAGATCGAACTCGGCGTTGCGCTTGAAGTGATCCTTGTTGGGATCACGGCGGAATTCGTCCACGAGCTCGTCCCACTTGTCGCGCATGGCGCTGACATCGAGCCGGTCGAGTTCAGCGAAATCAGTCGTATAGAAGCGCGGGCTCAGGACCGTCTCTTCCTGGGCCATCTGCGTCGTTTCATTGACGTTCGCGCGGAGC
Organism: Gemmatimonadaceae bacterium; assembly: GCA_040374005.1. Lineage (GTDB taxonomy): Bacteria > Gemmatimonadota > Gemmatimonadetes > Gemmatimonadales > Gemmatimonadaceae > DASRAP01. The sequence goes on from JBEIVF010000016.1 coordinate 2,483, forward strand.
GTTGCTTCGTACATCATCCCTCGAACCCCACTTCGTACAAGTCCGTGATCCCGCTCGTGCCCAACACACGGACGAGCAGGCGCCGCGGCCAGCTGGCCTGCGACACCGTCGCCGTGGACGTCAGGTGTTGCGTCGCCCCGATCGCGATCCGTGACGGCGCCTGATGCACCAACACCGCATCCCCCTCGTTCACTTCGACGCCCTGCAAAGCGACATGGGCGTGGAAGGTCTCCTCGGTCGCTGCGAGATCGATCTCGCAGGGGACCGTGACCGTCCGACGCCATCCGATCCATACCGCGAGCGCGACCACGATCGCCCCGCCGACCATCACAGAACCCGTCATGCGCCTCCGACGCGCAGGAGCTCCAGCCCCTGCGACACGTAAAACCCGGTACTGATGCGCTCCGTGCGTTCCCGCTCCCAGCCGGTGCATCCCTCATGCGCTCGAAAGTGGCGACCCAGCGTCTCGGGCGCGACGGGAACGATCCGGGGCGCGCGGTCACCGCGGGGGAACATCCCCCCCACGGCATGCATCACGGCCAGGACCGGCGTGCGGGGGGCGAAGGTCATCACGATGGAGCTCTTCGTCCGCGGGGCCAGCTTGCCGATCGCCGCGGCGATGTCGCCCGCGTCATAGTGGATCAGGGAGTCCATGGCGACCACGTGGTCGAACTCGCCCAGCGCGTCATCGAGCATGTCGCCCGACCGAAACTCGACCCGGCCCCGCAGCTGGCTGTCGCCCAACCGCTGCCGCGCGAGGTCCGTCAGCGTCGGCGAGAGGTCGATCGCGACCACGTCCGCTCCACGGCGAGCAAGCTCAATGGCCAGCGCCCCCGTGCCGCACCCCGCGTCAAGGATGCGCCGTCCGCGCAGGTTGGACGGCAGCCAGCCCAGAAGCATGCTCCGCATCAGTCCGCGGCCCGCCCGGACCTTCTGCCGGACCCCACTGACCGGGACATCCGAGGTCAGCTGCGCCCACGCCTCAGCCGCGGTGCGGTCGAAGTAGCGGTGCAACCACGCCCGGCGGTCGCTGTACGTGGCCGAGCTCAGCGGCGTCGCGTCACTGCGTTGCATCAGTCATACCCCAAGAGGTCAAAGATCTCACGGTCCTTCAGCGGCTCCACGAGGAGCGGCTCCACGCCATCGATCAGGGACTGGGCCAACCGAAGGTATTCGTTCTGCACCGTGATCACCTCGGGCGAGTCTTCCATCTCGAAGATGGTGCACTTCTTGAGGCGCGACCGGCGAATAGCGTCGATGTCCTGAAAGTGCGCTGAAAGCTTCAGCCCCACGCGCTCGTTGAAGCGGTCGATCTGCTCGGTGTCCTTGGAGCGGTTGGCGATGACCCCGCCGATCCGCACCTTGTAGTTCTTGGACTTGGCGAGGATGGCCGCGATGATGCGGTTCATCGCGAAGATCGAATCGAAGTCGTTGGCCGTGACGATCAGCGCGCGGTGCGCGTGCTGCAGCGGGGCCGCGAAGCCACCGCACACCACGTCGCCGAGCACGTCGAAGATCACGATGTCGGTGTCCTCGAGCAGATGGTGCTCCTTGAGGAGCTTGACCGTCTGCCCGACGACATAGCCGCCACACCCCGTGCCCGCCGGCGGCCCACCCGCCTCGATGCACTGCACCCCGTTGTAGCCCTCGAACACGAAGTCCTCCACGCGGAGCTCCTCGCTGTGGAAGTCCACCGTCTCGAGGATGTCGATCACCGTCGGGATCATCCGCCGCGTCAACGTGAACGTCGAATCGTGCTTCGGATCGCACCCGATCTGCAACACGCGCTTGCCGAGCTTCGACAAGGCCGCCGAGAGATTGGACGAGGTCGTGCTCTTGCCGATCCCGCCCTTCCCGTAGACCGCGATGACCAGCGTTCCCTCGATCTTCTCGTTGGGATCGAGGTGGACTTGGAGACTCCCCTCGCCATCCTCTCGAGTGGGCAGTACACGCAGCTGGGTTCCGGAACTCACATCACACCTCGCATAACAGAGAGCCTACGACGCCTTCGCGAACACACCTTCCAACCGATCTTCCAACTCCGCACTGGCCGCCTTGAGCGCCGCCAACGTCTCGGCGTCCGGCTGCCAGAACCCACGATCGCTCGCCTCGAGCAGCCGCTGCGCCATCCCCGATGTCGCATTGGCGTTGAGGGCTGCCATGCGCTCACGCATCGCCGCATCGAGCACGAACTGCTTGGTCACTTCGGTATAGACCCATGCCGGGACCGACTCCGTGGTGGCCGACCAGCCCACCGTCGTCGTCACATGCCCCGCGATGTTCCGCACGCCTTCGAAGCCCGCGGCCAGCTGCGCCTCGAACCACTTGGGATTCAGCAACCGCGTCCGCGTCTCGAGCGCCACCTGCTCGGTCAACGTCCGCACCTTGCCCTGCGCCCCCGTGTGATCGCCCACATAGCACGCCACCGGCGCCCCACGCTCCCGCTCGATCACGCGGTGCATGCCGCCCAGCGACTCGACGTACTGATCGATGTCCGTCGCGCCCAGCTCCACCGAATCGAGGTTCTGGAACGAGAGCGTCGCGCCGCCCAGCGCGCGCGTGAAGAGCGCGGCCTGCGGTGCGGTGCGCCCATCGGCCCCGTACGCGAACGACTTGCGACGCACGAACTGCTCGGCCAACTCATCCTTGTCCTGCCACATGCCGGTGTCGACCAGCAAGTTCACATTGGAGCCGTAGGCACCATCCGCGTTGGAGAACACGCGCAGGGCGGCGATCTCCAGATCGCACCCCAGCGACTCCATATGCGCCAGCGTGTGCTTGCGGACGAAGTTCTGTTCCAGCGGCTCATCGGCCCGGGCGGCCAACAACGACGCCTCGGCCAACAGCTTCACCTGGAGCGGCAACAGATCGCGGAAGATGCCGGACAACGTCACCACGACATCGACGCGGGGGCGCCCCAACTGCTCCAGCGGGATCAAACGTGCGCCACAGAGCCGGCCCACGGCGTCGAAGCGCGGCGCGGCGCCAAGCAGCGCGAGGACTTCCGCGAGCGGTACGCCCTCGGACTTCATGTTGTCCGTGCCCCAGAGCACGAACGCCACCGTCTCGGGGAACGCTTGTCCGTCCGCCACGTGACGCTGCAGCAGCATCTCCGCACGCGCACGACCGTCGAGCATCGCGAACGCACTGGGCACCTTATACGGATCGAAGCCGAAGATATTGCGGCCCGTGGGGAGCACGTTGGGCGAGCGCAGGAGATCGCCCCCGGGAGCCGGCGGCACGTAGCGGCCATCGAGCGCCCGCAGCAACCCGGGCAACTCGTGATCCTCGCGGAGCAACGCGTCCAACCGCGCCAGCTCATCGATGATCAGCTTCACCACCTTCAAGTCGCGGCTCTCGATCGCCATGGTGTGCCGCACCCAGCCATCGCGCGCCAACGCATCGCGCGCCCACGCCGCACTGCCCTTCTCCACGATGGTCGCGATCACCTTGCGCGCCCCGCGCTCGGCGATCTCCAGTCGCTCACCGTGCGGGGCCTCGCCGGCGATCGCAACGATCAGCGACGGGAGCTCCAACTCCGGACGCGGCAGGCGCGCGATCTCGAACAACGTCTCGGCGCGTGACTCGGGCGACATCGGCTCACCAACGATGTGCAACCCCATCGGGATCAACGATTGCTCCAGCTCCAGGAGCTTGGCCCGCAGCGTCTCGACCGCCGCACTGACGGTCTCGGCCGTCCACACCGGCGCGGCCGCGCACAACTCGAGCGCCGCGCCCTGCTCTTGGATCATCTGCGCCAGCGGGTCGCTCACGTCGGGCGCGCCCTCGCGCTGCCGGAAGCGATCGACCGACGCCTTCAGGGCGGCGAGGTCCTTGTACAAGCCCGCGTTGGCGATCGGCGGCGTGAGATACGAGACGAGCGTCGCGAGTCCGCGGCGCTTGGCCATCGTGCCTTCGGACGAGTTATTGGACGCGTACAAGTACACATTCGGCAGATCGCCGATGAGGCGCTCCGGCCAGCACTTGTCCGAAAGGCCCACCTGCTTGCCCGGCATGAACTCCAGCGCGCCGTGCGTGCCGAAGTGCAGGACCACATCCGCGTTGTAGTCCTCACGGATCCAGCGGTAGAACGCGCTGAACGCGTGCGTCGGCGAGAAGTTGCCCTCGAAGAGCAAGCGCATCGGATCGCCTTCCCACCCGAACGCCGGTTGGACGCCGACGAAGATGTTGCCGAAGTGCTCGCCCATGACGAACAGCGAGCGCCCATCGGTGAGCTGACGCCCCGGCGCGCTGCCCCACGTGCGCTCGATCTCACTCAGATGCGGTTCGCGGCGCACGTGGTCGTCCACCGGGATGCGCACCGCCACATTGGCCGGCGCGCCGTAGCGCTGCGCGTTGCCTTCGCAGATGCGCGTGCGGAGCTCGTCCACCGTCGCCGGGACCTCGACCGTGTAGCCCTGCGCCTTCAAGGCGTGCAACGTGCGGAACATCGACTCGAACACGGCGATGTACGCCGCGCTGCCGGTATTCCCCGCGTTGGGCGGGAAGTTGAAGATGACCAGCGCCACCTTGCGGTCGGCGTGCGGCGTCCGACGCAGCCGCGCGAGGCGCGCCACGCGGTCGGCTAGGCGATCGACGCGCTCCGTGATGGGCGCCGATGCGCCCTCGGCTTCACCCGGCTTGCCGGCCGTGCGCCCACCGAACACCACGGGGCTGGTCGCGCCGTCGAGTTCGGGGATCGCGACCTGCAACGTGGCCTGCAGCGGATTCAACCCCCGCGCATCGTCACGCCACTCATCCACGCGCTGGAACTCCAGCGACGGGGCGACGATGTACGGGACATCGAGTTCGCCCAACGCCTCGCGCGCCGCGCCGCTGTCGTTGTACGCCGGGCCGCCGACGAGCGAGAAGCCCGTGAGGTTGACCAGTGCATCGATCGACGCTGGCGCCGCGCCCGTGGCGCCGGACCGCGTGACGTCCCCGCTCGTGGTGCCGACGAAGAACTTCTCCAAGGCGGGACGCGCATCGAGGCCCGACGCGAACACCGGCACCGTAGCCAACCCGCGGCGCTCGAACGCGCGGATCACGGCGTCGTAGTGTGCGGTGTTGGCCGCCAACACATAGGAGCGGCCGACCATTACACCGATCGTGCCCTTGGTGCCCGTCGACGTCAGGGCCGATGCGCGATCCGCGATGTGCGCGGCGGGCAGGTCCGGATGGTAGATCCCCACCTCGGGATACTCGATGGGATCCTCGTACGTCAGCGCCCCGCGCAGTCCGGCGCGGGGCCCGGTGGCGTAGCGCGACACCATCATCTTTACGAGGTTGACGAGGTTCACGTCGGAACCCGCCAGCCAGTACTGCAACGCGAGGAAGTACACGCGCACATCCTGCGCCGCGCCCGGAATGAACTTCAAGAGTTTGGGCAGCTGGCGCAACATCGTCATCTGACGTTCGCCGCTCGACTTCCCGTCCTTGCGTTCGCCGCGCAGCTTCTTCAAGAGCGCGAGTGGCGACCACGCGGACGCGGGTGCGCCCATGCTGAACTTGCCGAGCCGCGTGAACTTCATCAGCTCGGGCACGCAGAGCGCACAGCAGATCGCGTCAGCGGTATCGCCACGCGCATCGATCGCGGCCCGCACGGCTCCGGCCGATTCCTCCGTGAACAACTGCGTCGCTACGATGAAGTCGGCGGCCGCGATGTCCGCGGTGGCACGCGCGATCGCCGACGGATCGGTCGCGAACTCCGCCGCCACGTGCATCGTGAAGTGCAGGCCCGGCAGTTCCGCGACCAGCGTCTTACGCGCACGCTCGAACGCCCCCGCCAAGTGGGCGTCGAGCGTGATGATCGTCACGCGCACCGGCGTCGCCGCGGCCTTACTTGCCATAGTGCGCCTTGGCTTCGTACATCGTGTCCACCGAGATCGTCCCCACGCCGTGCATCGCGGCGAACGCCTCAGTGTTGCGGCGCACCTTACCGCGCACGAAGAACGGGATCTTGCCCAATTCCTGCTCCGCGGCGTCGCTCCACTGCACCGCACCATCCGACGCGGGCGCCGGTGCGGCAGTCACCGCCCCTGGGGCAGCGGCGTCGCGCTGCGGCAGCTCGGTCTCGTGGCCAGCCGAGTGCAAGTGCGACGGCGCCGACGAATCACGGAACTCGAAGTCTTCGCGGAACATCGTGAGCAGATGTTCCTCGAGGCCCATCATCAAGGGATGCACCCACGTATCGAAGATCACATTGGCGCCTTCCCATCCCATCTGCGGCGAATGACGTGCCGGCACATCCTGGACATGGAAGGGCGCCGAGATCACGGCGCACGGGATCCCGTGCCGCTTGGCGATGTGGCGTTCCATCTGCGTGCCCAACACGAGCTCCGGCTGCACTGCTTCGATCGCGCGCTCGACCGCCAAGTAGTCGTCGGAGATCAACGCCTCGACGCCGTACGACTCTGCGGCGGCTTTGATCTCGCGCGAGAATTCGCGCGCGTAGGTGCCGAGTCCCACCACCGTGAAGCCGAGCTCGTCGCGCGCGATGCGCGCCGCGGCGATGGCGTGCGTCGCATCGCCGAACACGAACACGCGCTTACCGGTGAGGTACGTGGAGTCCACCGAGCGCGAGTACCAGGGCAACCGCGACGACTCGCGCGCCAGCAGCTCGGACACGTCGATGCCGAGCGCCTCGCCGACGGCCGCAATGAATTCACGCGTCGCGGAGATCCCGATCGGGACCACGCGCACCGACGGCATCTTGAACGTGCGCTCCAACCAGCTCGTGATGGTCAGCGCGACCTCGGGGACCAAACAGATGTTGAGGTCGGCCTCCGGGATGCGGCGCAGATCCGCCACCGACGCGCCCTCGGGCACCACGACCCACACATCCACGCCGATCGAGTCGAGCAAGGCGCGCACTTCGCGCAGGTCATCGCGCGTGCGGAAGCCGAGCGCCGATGGGCCGAGGATGTTCACACGCGGACGCCGATCCCCGCGCGCGGGCCGTGTGTAGCCCGGCGCGGGCACCTGCGGCAGCAGGATCGTGCGCACCAAGTGGTACAGCGTCTCGCTCGCGCCCCAGTTCTCCTTCTTGGAGTACGCGGGGAGTTCGAGCGGCACGACTGGTACCGGGAGGTGCATGCCCTCGGCCAGCGATCCCGGCTGATCTTGGATGATCTCGGCCGTACACGACTCACCCACCAGCAGTGCGGCCGGCTGGAAGCGGTCATACGCTGCGCGTACCGCTTCGGTGACGAGGTTGGCCGTATCCCCGCCGAGATCACGGGCCTGGAACGTGGTGTACGTGACCGGCGGTCGCTTGTCGCGGCGCTCGATCATGGTGAACAGCAAGTCGGCATACGTGTCGCCTTGCGGCGCATGCAGCACATAGTGGACATCCGTCATCGATGTCGCGATGCGCATCGCGCCGATGTGCGGCGGGCCTTCATACGTCCACAGGGTCAGCTGCATCTCAGACCGTCAAGCGGGACCGGCGCTCCAAAGGCCGGGCGAAGAGTTCGGCGAGATCCGCCGCTTGATCGAAGCCGTGGATCGGAGTGAACACCAATTCGATGGACCACTTGGTGGAGAACCCCTCGGCCTCCAGCGGATTGGCCAACCCGAGCCCACACACGGTGAGGTCGGGACGATCAGCCCGGAGGCGATCGAGCTGCTTCTCGAGATCCTGCCCTTCGGAGAGCCGTGTGCCCGCCGGCAACAACGCGAGCTCCGCGTTCACCGTCTGGCGATCCAGATACGGCGTCCCCACTTCCACCAGTTCCATCCCACACTCGCGCGAGAGAAATCGCGCCAGCGGGATCTCCATCTGCGAATCGGGCAGGAACGTGATGCGCTTGCCCGCGAGGCGTGACGCATAGCGCGCGACGCCCGCGCGCGCGCGCGCGATCGGTGCTGCCAACACATCATTGATGTGCGACGCCGGCACGCCCATCGTCTGGGCGATCGCGGTGAACCACGCGGCGGTGCCCTCCACGCCGTACGGATACGGCGACTCGACGACCGTGGCGCCTCGCGCTTGCAGCGCCCGCACGGTGTCGCCGACGAACGGCTGCGCCAACAGCAGCCGCGTGTTCGCCCCCACGGCCGGCAACGCCGTCGCGCGACGCGGCGGGAAGAACGACACGGGCCCAACGCCGAGTTGATCGAACAACCGGACGAATTGGTCCTCGACGATATCGGCGATCGTCCCGACGACCAGCACCCCGGGGGCCTCGGTGCGCGGCATCTGCGGGACCAGCGACTTGAGACAGTTGTCCTCGCCCTGCGTGAACGTCGTCTCGATCCCGCTGCCACTGAAGTTCAGGATGCGCACCCGCCCCGCGTAGCCCACCGACAACCGCTCGGCGGCCGTGGCAAGATCGAGCTTGATCACCTCGGACGGACATGACCCCACCAAGAACAACGTCGTGATATCGGGGCGGCGCTCCAGCAGTTCGCTCACCACGCGATCCAGTTCATCGTTGCAGTCTGCCATGCCCGCGAGATCTCGGTCCTGCAGGATGGCCGTCGCGAAGCGCGGCTCGGCGAAGATCATCACGCCAGCGGCCGACTGCACCAAGTGCGCACAGGTGCGGGAGCCCACCACGAGGAAGAACGCGTCCTGCAATTTGCGATGCAGCCACACGATCCCCGTGAGGCCACAGAACACCTCGCGCTGCCCACGCTCGCGGAGCACCGGCGCGTCCACGCAGCCGCCACCGGCATCCATCATGGGGAGCGCAACGCCCGTCATGCGAACACCGCCTCAGCCCGGCGCGCCGCCCGAAGCTTGAGGATGAACTGGATGGCGTTCACTACATATGTAGCGTAGGCCGCCAGGGCGACCGTCATCAGGGCCTGCGTGCCCAGGGAGCCGGTCACCAGCGCCACCACATACCAGCTATGGAGGGCGATCACCCCGAACGAGACCACGTCCTCCCAAAAGAAGGGCTCGGCGAACAGCCACACGCCGAAGACGTCCTTCTCCCAGATGGAGCCGGTGATCATGATGGTATAGAGGAGGCCGGTCTTGATCAGGACCGAGGCGTTGGCGACGGCGAGGCCGTCCCCAGACGTCAGGTACCGGACGATGAGCACCGCCGAGGCGATGCAGACCAAGAACTGGATGGGCGCCAGAACGCCTTGCACCACCGTCCAGGGGCTGGCATCACGCCGCCGCCGCTGTTCAGGGGTGTACAGTGGCCGGACCCCCGAGGGGGCCAGCCGCACCGCTGCTTCCATCCGTTCCGCTTCACCCATTCACTTGTCGACTCCACCAGAGCGTCGAGATTGTCCTCCAGAATGGGGTCCTGAACGCAATCTGTCAAGAAGAGTTGACGTTTTAAGTTGTTTACACCAGTATGGTGATAACGCTGGAGTGGATTTTTTTCTGTTCCCCGCCCAAAAGGGGTGTAACAGAAACCTGACGCCCCCCTGCGGAAGATGCCCTTTTTCTTGGTTGAGCGTCGATTTTTCAGGAGGTAGCGGTGGCCAGTCAGCAACAGTCACAACGCTCTCGGGATGTTCCGAGAGGAGCCGCCCGTGCCGCTTCGGCGGCGCTCGCCACCCTCAGCCGGATGGGGCCCTTGGCCCCGGATGCTGACCCCACTCTCCCGCCCAGTCCCGAATTGACCGCCTTCGTCGAGGCGCTTTCCCATACACAAGAGTCCACCGGCGCCGAATTCGTCGCCGGGCGGCTGGAGGCCGGGGTTCCGGCTGAAGCCCTCGTCCTAGACCTCCTCGCCCCCGCCGCCCGCGAAGTCGGCCGCCGGTGGGAGAACGACGAATGCGACTTCGTCACAGTGACGCTCGCCTTGGGCCGCCTCCAGCGCATCCTCCGCTCCTTGTCGGCGCGGCTGGCTGCCGGCGGGGCATCAGTGGGTTCGGTGCCGGGCGTGATCTGTGTCGCCTGCCTCCCTGACGAGCAGCACACGTTCGGGGCCTCGGTCTGCGCCGAGTTCTTCTCGCGAGACGGCTGGCAGGTGGTGATGGGCGCGCCACTCTCGCGATCGGACACGATCGAGCTGGTGCGACGAGCTCATGTAGATGTGGTAGCCCTGTCGGTCTCGCGCTCGCCCGCCCTTCCGGCGGTAGCGCGGATGATGACCCGACTGCGGCGCGCCAGCAAGAACCGGCAACTGACCATCTTCATCGGTGGTCCGATGGCCCCGCACATCGAGTCCATTCCGGGCCGATTAGGTGCGGATGCAGTGATCACGGATCTGGCCGAGGCTGTTCGCCTGGCGCGCGTGTATGCCGCCGACCGAGCGCCGCGTCAACATCCCCCGATGCAAGAACTTGTCCGACTCCGCTAAGGATTCGCTGACCCCGATCGACCCCACCGCCGCGATCGCCTTGCTCTCGGCGGCGTCGGATGTGTCGATCCTGTTGGATGATCAGGGCGTCGTGACCAAGGTCGCGGTCACCTCGCCCGAGCATAGCATCGAGGACTCGGCGGCGTGGGTCGGCCGTCCGCTCCTCGAGTGCGTGACCATCGAGAGCCGCCCAAAGATCGACGCGTTGCTCCGCGAGGTGCACACGACGGGCACGGGGCGCCGCCGTCAGGTCAACCACGCCACGCCGATGGGAGAGGATGTGCCCGTCGGCTACAGCGCCCAACGCCTGCAGCCGGGCATGATCCTGATGGCGGGGCGCGATCTGCGGCCAGTCTCGTCGCTGCAACAACGCCTCGTCGAAGCGCAACAGGCGATGGAGCGCGACTACTGGCGCCTGCGTCATATCGAGACGCGCTACCGGTTGCTCTTCCAGCTGTCGGGCGAAGCGATCCTCGTGATCGACGCCGCGACGCTGAAGGTGGTCGATGCCAACGCCGCGGCGGGCACGCTGTTCAGCGAAGCCACCGAGAAGTTGATCGGTCGTACGTTCCCGTTCGGCGTGCAGAAAGGCGATGGCGAGCGGGCGCTCAACGAGCTGGTCTCGTCGGCGCGCGCCACGGGTCGTGGTTCGGACGTCCGGGCGTTGTTGGCCGATGGCGAGACGGCGGTGCACATCGCGGCCTCGTGCTTCCGGCAGGACACCTCGACGCTGTTGCTGATCCGCTTGGTGCCTGAGGCCGGCGGGTCGGTGGTGCGTCGCTCACCCCTGTTGGGCCTGATCGAACACGCGCCTGACGCCGTCGTGGTGACCGACCTCGAGGGTCGTGTCACGTACGCCAACCGCGCCTTCCTAGACCTCGCGCAGCTGGCGAGTGAGGATCAGGTGCGTGGTGAGCCGTTGGCCAACTGGGTGGGCCGGCCGGGCGCCGACTTCCCGGTGTTCCAAGCCATGCTCCGGAAGCACGGCGCGGTGCGCTTGGTGGCCACCGCGGCCCGTGGCGTGCACGGCCTGACGTCCGAGGTGGAAGTCAGCAGTGCGTGGCAGCCTGAGGGGAACGATCCCGCCATCGTGTTCACGATGCGCGACATCGGCCGTCGGTTGGCGCATGGCCCGCAGGGCGCCCGCGATCTGAGCCGAGCGGTCGAGCAGCTCACTGGGTTGGTGGGCCGGACCTCGCTCCGCGAGCTGGTCCGCGACACCGTGGATCTGGTCGAGCGGCACTTCATCGAAGCGGCGCTGGAGCTCACGGCCGACAACCGGACCTCGGCGGCCGAGGTGCTGGGGGTCAGCCGCCAGAGTCTGTATGTCAAGCTGCGTAGACACCAGTTGGGTGGATCGACTGGGTCGGACCGCGGCGACGTGGAAGCGGCGGACTGAGGCGCCAAATGAAGATTGCTCTGGCGCTTTTCTGCCCAACTGTCAATATTAGTTGACGATTATGGGAGTCAGCTCAACCATACAACGCCAACCCGGGTGGCCGGCCCCGGGAGCTCTACTGGAGCTCCTGAAGCCCGTGACCTGGTTTCCGCCGATGTGGGCCTTTTCGTGTGGCGTCGTCGCCGCCGGGGCCGCGTTCGGCGGGCGTTGGTGGGTGCTGGCGCTCGGCATTTGTTTGACCGGTCCGCTGGTGTGCGCCACGAGTCAGGCGGTCAATGATTGGTACGACCGGCACGTGGACGCCATCAATGAGCCCGATCGCCCCATTCCATCGGGTCGCATTCCCGGCCAGTGGGGGTTGTATGTGGCGATCGCGTGGACGGCGCTGTCGTTGGTGGCCGCTGCGCTCCTTGGCACCATCGGCCTGGTCGCCACCACGATCGCGTTAGCGCTCGCGTGGGCCTACAGCGCGCCGCCGATCCGCCTCAAGCACAACGGCTGGTGGGGCAATCTCGCCGTGGGCTTCACCTATGAAGGGCTGGCCTGGTTCACCGGCACGGCCATCATGCTCGGTGGGACCATGCCACCAGCCCCGGTCATCATCCTCGCGGTGCTCTATAGCTTGGGCGCGCACGGGATCATGACGCTCAACGACTTCAAGTCGATCGAAGGTGATCTCACGTTCGGGATCCGCTCGTTGCCCGCCGCTCTCGGCCCGCACCGCGCTGCGTGGGTGGCGTGCGCGGCGATGATCATCCCGCAACACCTGGTGATCGCGCTGATGCTGGCCTGGGATCGTACCGGTGCCGCGATCGCGATCAGCGCTCTGGTGGTGGTGCAATTGATGATGATGGCGCGGTTCCTGAAGGCACCACGGAAGCACGCGTTGTTCCTCTCGGCGGCGGGCGTGCCGTTCTATGTATCCGGCATGATGGTCTCGGCCTTCGCCGTGCGGGGGCTCGTATGACCGGCGCTGGCTGGCCACGCGTCGCGCGTCTCGCGCTGGTGCAGGCGTCCATCGGTGGCATCGTCGTGCTGATGACATCGACGCTGAACCGCGTGATGGTGGTGGAGCTGTCGCTCCCCGCGGCGATCCCCGGTATCCTCGTCGCACTGCAATACGCGCTCCAGCTGTCGCGCCCCTACACGGGCTTCGGGTCGGATCGTTCGGGCCGTCGCACTCCGTGGATCTTGGGCGGCATGGCGATCTTGGGGGCGGGCGCCACCGGTGCCGCCGCCGCCACGATGGTGATGGCCACGCACTTCGCGCTGGGCCTCGTGCTCAACGTGCTGGCGTTCTTGGCGATCGGCGTGGGTGTGTCGATGACAGGCACGCCGTTCCTCGCGTTGCTTGCCGAATCCGTCGCGCCCGATCGCCGCGGTGGCGCCGCCGCGTTGACGTGGCTCACGATGATCGTCGGCTTCATCGTCTCGACCGTGTTCGCGGGGTTCCTGCTCGATCCGTTCACGCTGCCGCGTCTCGTGATGGTCGTGGGACTGGTGAGCGGCGTGGCGATGCTGCTCACGTTCCTCGCCACGCTGGGCGTGGAGCAGCGGCGCGTGGCACCCGTGGTACCGACGCCGATGGCGGCGCCGGACTTCGGTGCCTCGGTACGCGCGATCCTCGCCGACGAGAAGACCCGCAAGTTCTCGATCTTCGTCTTCCTCTCCATGCTGGCGTTCAGCGCGCAGGATCTCATCCTCGAGCCGTTCGCGGGGCGGGTGTTCTCCATGACGCCGGGTGAGACGACGCGCATCGCTGGCACGATGAATGGTGGCATGCTGGCGGGCATGGTCCTCGCGGCCTTGTTCGCGCAGCGCTTCGGGTCACTCCGCGCGTGGGCGACGGGTGGGTGTGCGCTGAGCGCGGTCGCGCTGCTCGCCCTCGCAGCGTCTCCGATGATGGCATCGACGATGGCGCTCAAGGGCATCGTATTCACGCTTGGCACGGCCAACGGCGCCTTTGCGATCGGCGCGATTGGCTCGATGATGGCGCTCACGGCCGATGCCGGTGACGGCGCGGTGGGTACGCGGATGGGGGTCTTTGGCGCAGCGCAGGGTGTGGCGTCGGGCCTCGGCGGATTGTTCGGCGCAGTGGCCAGTGATGTGGGCCGCGTGGCGTTCGGCTCGGTGGAGCTGGGCTACGGATTGGTGTTCGTGCTCGAGGCCGCGTTGTTCGCGGCCGCCGCGATGCTCGCCGCGCGCAGTGCGGCGGGCGCCCCGGTGCTGCGCGCGCAGACCGTCCGCAGCACTGGCGAGAGTCTCTTGGAAGCGGTGACCTGAGTGGGTCACCAAGGAGCGGGGTATGGACACGTTTGATGTCGTTGTGATCGGTGGTGGTCCGTCGGGTGCGACAGCAGCGAATGAGCTGGCCTCGTTCGGCCGTTCGGTGTTGCTCCTCGACAAGGCCGGCCGGATCAAGCCGTGCGGTGGTGCGGTCCCGCCACAGCTCTTGCGCGATTTCGCTGTGCCGGAGTCGATGATGGTCAACAAGGTGGACACGGCGCGCATCATCTCGCCGCGCGGTCGCCACGTGGACATCCCGGTGGGCAACGGCTTCGTCGGCATGGTCGATCGCGATGTGTTCGATGAGTGGCTGCGCGCCCGCGCGGCGGCCAATGGCGCCGAGCGCCGCACGGGCATGTTCACGCGACTCGACCGCGACACCGACGGCACGGCGATCATCCGCTACAACATCGGCGGCTCGCGGCATGGCACGGAGCACGCGGTCCGCGCGAAGATGGTGATCGGCGCTGATGGCGCGCTCTCCCAAGTCGCGCGGCAGACGATCAGCTGCGCCGACAAGGCCGAGTACGTGTTCGCGTATCATGAGGTCGTGGCCTCACCGGCGGCGGGCGATGCGTTCGGACCGGCGCGGTGCGATGTGTACTACCAGGGTCCGCTCTCGCCTGACTTCTACGCGTGGGTGTTCCCGCATGGCGACACGACGAGCATCGGCACGGGCTCGATGAAGAAGGGCTTCGCCCTGCGCGAGGCCGTGTCGCAGCTCCGCGAGACCACCGGGCTCGACGCCGCGTCGACGATCCGCCGCGAAGGAGCGCCGATCCCGCTCAAGCCCCTGCCCCGCTGGGACAATGGCCGCGATGTGATCCTCGCCGGCGATGCCGCGGGTGTGGTGGCGCCCGCGTCGGGCGAAGGGATCTTCTACGCGATGACGGGTGGCCGTTTGGCCGCCGAAGCCGTGGAGCGCACACTGGCTACGGGCGATTTGCGCGCGCTGAATACCCCGCGCGCACGCATCATTCGGGCGCACGGGCAGGTGGTCTCGGGGCTCGGCAAAATTCAGTACTTCTATATCGGACGATCACAC
>JBEIVF010000195.1:0-3797 GCA_040374005.1 Gemmatimonadaceae bacterium
CACCCTCGCCAACATCCTCGCTACGCGTGAGTACGTCATTTGCGCCGCGACGCAGTCCATCGCCGCGCGCATCAACGACGCGTCGTTCGCGTATCCAGCGGGGGTCGATGAGCTCACCACCGTCGACTTCACGCCGGTCGCCAGCACGCTCGTGGCCCCGCCGCGCATCGCCGAGAGTCCAGTGGCCCTCGAATGCCGTTTGCATCAAGTCGTACCGCACGGCGAGGGCCCCGGTGCGGCCTCGTACATCATCGGGGAGATCGTGCTGGTGCACGTGGACGAGGCCGTCCTCGTCGACGGGCTGCCCGACGAACGGCTGATGCACCTCGTCGCCCGCATGGGCGCTGATCGCTGGAGTCGCGTCGACCCGTCCGTCGTCTTCGATCTCTCGCGTCCCACCACTCCTCCTCGCTGACTCCCGTGCCTCCGCACACGCGCCGCTTCGCCGCACTCCCACCGTATCCGCTCGCCACCATCCCCACGCGCAAGCGTGAGTTGATCGCCCGCGGCGTGGACGTCATCGACCTCGGGGCCGGCGATGCCGATCTCCTCCCACCGGCGGCCGCGATGGCCGCGCTCCAAGCGGCCGCGACGACCCCGAGCATGCATCGTTACGGATTCGGACTCGGCCTCCCCGCGTTCCGCGAGGCCGCCGCGGCGTGGATGCAGCAGCGATTCGGCGTGACCTTCGATCCGTACACCGAACTGGTGCCGCTGCTCGGCTCCAAGGAAGGCCTCGCCCATCTGTGCTTCGCGTATCTGCAGGCGGGCGACGTCGCGATCATCCCTGATCCAGGGTATCTCGCGTACCTCGGCGGCACGCTGCTCGGCGAAGCCACGCCGTATCTCGTGCCGTTGCGTCCCGAGAACGACTTCTTGGTGGACGTCGATGCGTTGCCACCGGATGTCGTACAACGCGCGAAGGTCTTGTTCCTCAACTATCCGAACAACCCCACCGCGGCCATCGCGCCGCACGCGTATCTCGCGCGGGTGGTCGAGTGGTGTGCGGAACACGACGTGCTCCTGGTGTACGACAACGCCTACTCCGAACTCGCGTTCGACGGCTATGTGCCGCCGTCCATCTTCGAGATCCCTGGCGCGCGCGAGGTCGCGATCGAGTTCCACTCGTTGTCCAAGACCTACAACATGACGGGCTGGCGGTGCGCGTGGGCCGTGGCCCGCCCCGAGATCGCGGGCGCACTCGCGCGCATCAAGTCGTTCGTCGACACGGGGCAGTTCATGGCGGTGCAGCACGCGGGGGTGGCTGCGCTGGAGTCGTGGGCGGCGTTCGTGCCGGCCAACGTCGCGGTCTTCCAGGAGCGACGCGATGCCGCCGTGACGGCCTTCCGGGCGGCCGGCTTCGCATGCGAGACGCCGCGCGCCTCCATGTACCTCTGGCTCCCGCTCCCCGACGGCATCGGGTCCGTGGCCTTTCACGAACGCGTGATGGATGAGGCCGGCGTGGTCGTGCTGCCCGGTCGCGGACTTGGCGCGGGTGGGGAAGGCTTCTTCCGCGTGTCGTTCATCCAGCCGCCCGCGCGCATCGCGGAGGCAGCCGCGCGCACGGGCGCGGTGCTGCAGGCGATGCGCGAGGGCCGGCGGTCTCCGCTACATTAGGCGTCGTCCCACCGTGTCGACCCGCCCCCTCCGTCCGTGAGCTTGTGATGCGCCTCCGATCCGCCCTGACCCTCCTCGTCTGCTGCGCCGTGATGCCCCTCGGGGCCCAAGGCCGCGCGTTCACTCCCGCGGACTGGTACCGCGTCACCTCGGTGAGCCAGCCGGCCATGTCGCCCGACGGCAAGTGGGTGGCCTTCACCGTCACCACCACGCCCGAGCGCGAGAATCGGCGCCATCAGGAAGTGTGGATGGTGGGCACCGCAGCCGGCGCCACGGCGCAGCGCATGACGGCGCCGGGCTACGAGAGCTCGGCGCCGCGCTGGTCGCGCGACGGGAAGATCCTGTACTTCACGTCCAGCCGGCCCGGCGGCACGGGAGGCAGCTGGGCGCTCCGCATGGATCAGCCGGGCGAGGCCGTGCAGTTGCCGACGCCGCCGTCGGGCGATGCGCCGCGCGACGGGTCGTTCATCGTGTTCACGGCGGCCCCGGGTGACACGTCGGCCGTGGTTCCAGGCGGACGAGGGGGCGGGGGACGCGGGGGTGCCGCCCCGGGCGCGGCTGGTGCTGGGCGCGGCAATGCCATCGCCCGTCCACCATATGACGCCGTGACGAAGCCGCTCGACCAGACGCGCTTCGATGGGATGCATATCACGGCGCAGCGCTACAAGGCCAATGGGCAGGGATTCCTCCCCAGTCCTGCGGCCTCGGCGCCGCGCCCGCGTCCCCAGCAGATCTTCACGCAGGCCGGATCGGCCGAGCGGGTGCCGCTGACCAACACGGCGTACTCACATCGCGGTCCGCGCGTGTCGCCCGACGGCAAGTGGATCGTCTTCACCGCCGATGCGCGCTTGCGTCCGGACTCGGTGGTGCAAGCCGAGACGGATTCCATCGCCACGTTGCCCTACGACCGCGCCCGCGAAGAGGCGCCCTCGAATACGACGGACCTGTTCGTGATCCCCGCCACCGGCGGCGCGCCGCGCAAGGTGGCCCAGTTGATGGGGGCCGAGAGCAACCCCGTGTGGTCCCCCGATTCCAAGAAGCTCGCGTTCGCCCTGGCCCCCTCGCGTACCAGCAACAGCAAGCTGATGGTGATCGAGGTCGCGGGCGGCGCCCCCAAGGATCTGCTGGGCGGCTGGCGCTACGAGGCGGACGCCTTCGAGTGGCACACCAACAACGATCTCATCTACAGTGCCACCATCGGCGGCCGCTCGGCGCTCCTCACGCTCGATGTGCGCAACGGCCGGAGCAGTGAGCTGGTCGGCGGTCGTCGGCGCACGTCGAGCTTCTCGTGGGATGCCGACCGCAAGCGCGTGGCCTTCGTGTCCACCGCCGTGACGGCGCCCACGGAGATCCACATCGCCGATGCCGATGGCAAGAACGAGCGCCAACTCACCACGTTCAACGAGGCGCTGAACACCGAGGTCGCGTGGTCCGACGCCGAGCGGTTCACCTATCCATCCGTCGGCGGTCTGGAGATCGAGGGCTGGTTGATGAAGCCGTACGACTATCAGCCGGGCCAGAAGTATCCCGTGGTGCTGTACATCCACGGCGGTCCGCACTCGCAGTACAACGAGGGCTGGTTCGATGAGTTCCAGAATCTCGCGGCCGCGGGAATGTTCGTGCTGTACACCAACCCGCGCGGTTCCTCGGGCTACGGCGCCGACTTCACGTACTCCACCCGTGGGCGCTGGTTCGCCGAGGACTACGAAGACCTGATGAAGGCCACCGACATCGTCGCCGCCCGGGCCGATGTGGACTCCACGAAGATGGGCGTCACAGGCGGGTCGTACGGCGGCGTGATGACCGCGTGGATCACGGTGAAGACCGACCGCTTCAAGGCCGCGCAGGCCGACCGCATGATCTCCAACTGGTGGTCGTGGTACGGCACGTCCGATGCGCAGGGCCTCACCGAGTTCGAGTTCTTCGGTGAGCCGTGGGACAACCCCATCATGTACGACACGCTATCGCCCATCCGCTACGCACCCAAGGTGAAGACGCCGACGTTCATCGTGCAGTCCGAGGAGGACCACCGCACGCCGATGACCGACGCCGAGCAGTGGTTCCTCGCGCTCAAGAAGCACGATGTGCCGGTGGAGTTCGTGCGGTATCCCCGGTCGACGCACGATCTGTCGCGCGCGGGCGAGCCGTGGTTGCTCACGGACCGGCTGAATCGGATCCGC
>JBEIVF010000056.1:0-10079 GCA_040374005.1 Gemmatimonadaceae bacterium
CAGACGCTGCGCCGCCCGCGCGTCACCGCCGTGTACAACAGCTCTCGCGTCAGCAACCGAGAGCCAGCCGGCGGCAGGATCACGTTCACGTGACCGAACTCCGATCCTTGGCTCTTGTGGATGGTCATTACGTGCGCCGTCTCCACCGCTTCGAGGCGCACGGGAGCGACGAGCCGCACATCAGTGCCGCCGGTGCCGAACGCTACCCGGGGGCCGGCAGGAGTCCGCACGACCACACCGAGATCACCGTTCATCACGCCGAGCGACGAGTCGTTGCGTTGGACGAGCACTGGACGACCGATGTACCACGGCTCAGCGCGGTCCACCTGCATGAGCTGCTCAACCTTGTAGTTCCACGTGCTGACGCCCCACTCACCCGTGCGGTGGGCGCACAGAGATCGATAGTTCACGAGCGAGTCGAGCGCGCCGTCGACGTGCCCCGCTACCGCGAAGTCCCGTGTGCCGCGCCCCATGTCGTTCATCGACGTGGTCAGGAAACGGAGCCGTTGCGGGTACGCGGCGCTACTCGGATCCATCCAGGCGGACGGAGACGGTGCCTCGCGCAGCAGTACCATCGTCGCATCGGCATCGCCGTCACGGATCGCGGCGGCCACGCGGCCGATCCACGACTCTGATGTGAATCGATACGACGTCGTCAACTGCGTCAGGCGCGGGGCGATCACTCCCGCGCGGCCGCCAACGATATCCGCCAACACGCAACCCGCCTCCACCGAGGCCAGCTGATCAGGGTCGCCGACCAGGATCAGGCGCGTCTCCGGCCCGATCGCATCGAGCGTGCGGGCGAGCAGGGGAAGCGACACCATCGACACTTCGTCCACGATCACCAAGTCGTAGGGCACTGGATGCGCCGCGTGGTACGTGTACCGCGCGTCTAGGCGATGTGGATTCGAACCGAGCAACTTGTGCAATGTCTGCGCCGTCACCAACTCGGCGCGCGCGATCACGGAGTCAAGCGCAGACGCCCGCGCCAGCGCCGCGGTCAGCACCTCCTTGAGACGCGATGCGGCCTTACCCGTTGGAGCGCTCAAGGCGATCCGGAACGGCTCATCCAGCGACAACGCACTGAGCAGCGCGATCAGCTCATTGGCTACGCGCGTGGTCTTCCCCGTGCCGGGCCCACCGGTAATGATGGTCAGTCGATCGCCAGCAGCAGCCAGCTCACGCAGTCGCTCGGCCACCAACACTTCGTCATGCCACAGCCGCGAGATGTACAGTCGCTCGCCGTCGAGCATGAACGGGCGGCGGGGCGCATCGCCTGCTTGTGCGGGCGTGGCGACCAGATCGCTGGTGGCGAGCGCGGCGCGCCACGCCAGCGGCTCGGGCCATTCAAGCGTCACTGTGCTGGAGTCCTCTTCTGGCACGGCAGCGGCGGCGATGGACGACAACGCCACACACACATTGCCCAATCGTGGTGCGCGCACCGCGAGGGCCGCGCCCAGCAACACATCCCCGTTGGCCTCGCTCACTTGGGTGGCGTCGAGGAGCTGGACCACGAGCGCCACATCGGCGTGCGTGAGCACGCGAGCCTCAACAAAGGGAACCAAGCGCGACACGGTGGGAGTCAGTGTGATCATACGGTGACCACCCCACTGAGCAGGTCGGACAGCGCGGGGATGAGTCCAGCGGGCGCCCGCCAATGGAATACGCCGTTCACGCGGCCGTCGGCGTCGCGCGGTGTGCTCTCGCCGGTCATGCCACGGATGAATAGGTAGGCGAATCCAGCGATCCGTGGCGAGGGGTCAGACTCACCAAGTCGCCAGCGGAGGAAGCGGTGCAGCGCGACGGAGTACAAGAGGCCCTGCAGCGGATAGTGGTGATGCTCCATCGCTTCGAGGAGCGCGGACTGGTCGTAGCGCGTGAGACGGTTGGACTTGTAGTCGGCGATCAGGAACTCGCCCGGGCGCGACGGATGCTGCACCACCAAGTCCACTGAGCCGGTGAGCATGCCGATTAGCGACGAGCTCAGCACGCCTTGCGACAGCCTAGTCGCGTACTCGAACAGTGGATCGTTCGTGGTGAGTCGCTCCGTCAGGAACGTGCCGATCTCGCGCACCCGCACGGCGGCATCGTCCGCTAACGCGAAGTCGAAGCGCAGTTCATCCATCCGCTGGGCGCGGGTGATGTCCGCCAGCCGCAGATCGAGCGGAGCCGTTGGCCCCAGCGGCGTACGGATCACCGCCGCCAGTCCTGTGGCCAGCTCGTCGTGACGCGACCGGAGCGACGGCGTGTCGGCAAAGCGTGTCAGCTGCGCTCGGAGCTCGCCGTCGAGATCCCCTACGCTGAAGTCCGTGTGCTCGAAGATGCTGTGGATCGTCGTCCCGAACTCCGCACCCGCCGGCAGCCCCGACAACGCACTCGCCATGGCCGCGGCGTGCGGTGCAGCATCCGCCGCGCCGAACTCATCATCGCCACCACGCTGGTCAGCGCTCACACGATTGCGTTGTGACGTCATGGTGGTGAACGACCAACGACGGAACTCGGAGCGAATCGGCGACGGCGCTGGCGCAGGGACCAGTGACGCTGGATCCAGGCCAGAACGGCTGATCCGTGGCATCTCGACCGGTTCACTCACCACGGCCGAGCCGTCGGTGAACCGTACCCGCGCCGCGATCGCACCGAGTCGGTCCTGTAATGCCTGCTGTAACTGCTCGGCCTGATTGACCGCCGAGGCCAGTCCGAAGGCCCGCGTCGTCGGCAGCTCACCCGTATCGTCGGGATTGAAGAGCAGTACCAACTGATGCTTCGCCCGCGTGACCGCGACGTACAGTAACCGCGCCTGCTCGGCGCGGTACTCAGCGAGCACCGCATTCATGGCCTCGCCGTATGCAGGGCGTCGCGGCTCAAGGAGATACCCGCAATACAACGCCCGCTGCTGGGCGTCACCCGTGAAGCGACCGAGCGGCAACGGGGGCTTGCTCCGCGACCACTCGCTCCTCCACTGCTTCGCCACGATCACCAGCGGGAACTCCAACCCCTTGGCCACGTGGATCGTGAGGATCTGCACGGCATTCGCGTCGGTCTCGATGCGCCGCGACACGAGCTCGGACTTCTCATCCATCGCTTCGAGTTCCGCCAGCGCCGCGAGTGCTTCGGTCGGCGTTGTCGGCCCACGCCTACAGCGTTCGTGCAAGAGCTCGGCGAGGTGCGCGAGGTCCGTCAGATGGCGCGCGAGGATACCGGTGGCCACCATGCGATCAATGATCCGGTCGAGCGTCAGCAGCGTCTCGACCAACGCGGCTACACCGCCGCGGCGAAGAATACCCGCCCACTGGATCAGTTGCTCTTGCGTGCTGATCAGGTCGTCCGTGCTTCCCGCGATCAGTTCGGCGCGGGTGAGCGTCCCGAACCAGCCAAGCGCGACGAGTCGAGCGACCTTGAGATCGTTGGGGCGGTCCAGCCCGCGCAGCAGGTCACGTAGCTTGCCGGCGGCCGCCGACTTGGCCACACTCTCGGTACCCGATGTCACGCACGGAATGCCCCTCTGCCGCAAAGCACGCTCGATCGGGCGTGCTTCGTAGCGGCTCCCGACGATGATCGCGATGTCCTCGGGCTTGAATCGCTCCGTGGCAATGGCCTGCGCCGTGCGCTGGACCACAGCGAAGGTCCACGGATCGGCGATGTCCGGCGTTGCGTCGCTCTGGCTCGTGACGATGACTTCGACCACGGGCTCATCATCCGGGAGTGTCGACGCAGCGTTGGTGAACGGGGCGTCTACAGGCTGGTAGGTGATGCCCGAGCCGAAGGTCGCATCGCGGAGCAGGCCGTTGAGGGCATCAAGCAGCGGCTGGTCGCTGCGGAAGTTGCGGCCCAGCGTGAAGCGTGTGCTGACTCCGTTGCGCGCGGCCACGTAGCCATCCACGTCGGCGCCGCGGAACGAGTAGATGGACTGCTTGGGGTCACCGACCACGAACAGCGCGCGGTCGAATTCGTCGGCCGGGAACAGCGCACTGAGCAGCTCCCACTGCAGCGGGTCGGTGTCCTGCGCTTCGTCTACTACCGCGATGCGATACCGGCTGGCCACGCTGGCCCGCAGTTCGACGGCGGCGGGGTCTGTGAACAAGCGGTGCGCGTGATACAGCAGCCCATCATACGTAGTGGTCGAGCTGGCGCGGCGACGCACTTCGTCTAGAACGCGTTCCACGACGGTCACGCAGGCCTGGAGCTCGAGGTCGGACGGATCTTCGACCCACAGGAGCGCGCGCGGGTTATCCAGAGCCTTGGCGACCAGTAGCGTGAGTCGCCGCGCATCGAACCCAGTGCGCCCCGCGACGGCCTCGGTGACGAGGAGGTCGTTGATGACCTCGGCGATCAGGCGGTCATTGGAATCGGGCTCGTCATCGAGCTGCAGGTCGTAGCCGGCTAAGCGGAGTAGCCGCTGGCACAGACTATGGATGGTCCCGATGCTCGCCGAGTCGAAGTCGGTCAGCGCGGCGCGGGCGCGCGCGAGGCGCGTGGTGCGTTCGGCCGGGTCGTCGGTCTGACGGATGGCGATGACCACGGGGTCGGCGGCGTCCTGCTCGGACGGTCCGTGCTCCAGCACGGCCACCGCCTGCACGAGGCGATCGCGAATGCGGGATCGCAGCTCACGCGCGGCGGCGCGGGTGAAGGTCGTGATCACGATCTCATCGATCGCGATGCCATCCTCAATAAGAAGTCGCGTCACGATCCCGGCCACCGCGAACGTCTTCCCCGTACCGGCGCTGGCGTCAATGACGACGCGACCACGCGGAATGGGTGCGGTCAAGTCAAAGGTGTGGCTGCTCATGACTTGGCCTTCCGCGGCTTCGGCTTGGCCGTGGACGTCTCCGCCTGCACCCGTCGCGCCTGCCATGCGTAGAACCTGCCGTAGAAATCGGCGATTGCGGGGTCGTTGTATACCTCGGCGAAGGTCGGATTCGCGCCATAGAGGCGACGTTCGGAGCTGTACGTCGGCAGCGGATTGTACAACTTGCTCGCGAACGCACCCTGCGCCTTTGCGAGATCGTCGAGGTTCTCTGCCGTGCCGCCGAACATCGGCCGCGGATGCGCCGCGGCCTCGTCGTAGAGCTCGAGGAGCGTACCGAGGTCAGCGAGCAGGGTGTCGATGGTCGCCGCGTCAGGGATCGTGCAGGTACGGGCGAACGACTGGTGGATCGACTTGTTGGTCTTGTGCATCCCGATCCAGAACGACGTCACACGCAAGTCAGCGGTGTGGATGGCCCATAGCCACAGCTCCAGCGCTTGTTGCTCGCTACGGCGATCGGAGTTCTGATCAGTGAAGACGCGCACCAGCGTGTGATCGCCCTCCGGTGGATCGACGATGCCGCTCACGATGCCGGTGATGGTGCGACCGTTGGCCAGTGTGCGCACGACATCCTCAGACCGCGTCGGCGCGAACGTGATGCCCTTGCCGGCGCATTGCATGCGAAGATGCTCGACCAGCGCGAGGCCCGTATCGAGCATCGCCTCGCCGTACGCGCCAGGTGGCAACACGCCCGTCCCGCGGACGGCGTCGCGCCACGCCGGACCTTCGCGGTCCATGAGGGTCTCGTCGAGAGGAGCGGAGAGAACCCGCGCGAGCAACGGAGCGGCGGCCTCGCTGATCTCTTTGCGGTCGGCGCCGATTTCGATCACAGCGCCGGGCTCAGCGTTCCCCTCAAAGGCATCGATCTCCAGCGTGCGACGCACGTATACGTCCAGCGGATTGTTGATGAACTCGGCGAGCTCGGCTAAAGTCAGGGTCCGCTGCTGCTCCGGCGCGACTGGTCGTTCTTCGACCTCGCGCTCCACCACCGACGCGGCCAGCACTCGCGCCGCCTTCGCGTGCGCTTCCACGTGCCCGAAGGGCGAGCGCGGGTCGAAATTCCGCGCATCCATCGCGTGTCTCGGATGCTCGACGATGACCTGCTCAGCGTTGCCGGTGACGGCGCCGATCAGGTCGGCCAGCTCAGCCAACGGCGTGATGTACGGCACCTCGGCGTTGGTTCGCGCATCGCGGCCCGTGCAGGTGATGATCACGCGGTCCTGCGCGGCGAGCAGTGTTTCGAGGAGCGCCTGGCGCTGCTCGGCGCGCGGGTCGGGATCACCCACCAGCGGGAACTGCCGCAACAGGTCGTCGCCATCGCCGTCGCCGCTGCTGAGTGCGCCGTCGTCGAGCCCTATTAGGCAGACCACGCGATACGGCACGCCGCGCAGCGGCACCAACGAGGTGGCCGTGATGCGACCACTGCGCAGCGAGACATACCCGGGCTCGCCGCTGAGCAACGGGGCCAGCACCGTCCGGAACTCGCCGAACGGTACCGGCGACGATGACCCTGCGGCGGCCGTGCGCACGCCATTGAGTACTCGAAGCGCGGCGGCGAGTTGCGGTTGCTCTGTGCGCGCCACGTCGCAGAGCGAGTCGAGCGCCGCCTGCATGACGTCGCACCATTCGCCGACGACGCGCGGGCCGCTGGTGGTGGCGTTCACGAAGGCCGAGAGCGTCGAGAGCAACTGCGCGAGCGAACCCACGGCGGGCAGGTCACCCACTTCGAGGCCGGACGCGGGGACCACGCCGCCGAGTTCGAGGGTGGGCGGCGCATCGGGGAGCAAGGCGCCGTAGGCCAGCCGCCGCGCCGCGTGCAGCCACGAGTGCTCGGTGAGGGCGGCCTCGAGTCCGACGTGCGCGCGGTGCCGCGGGTCCAAGCCCCAGCGTACGTGCAGGTGGTCCGCCCACGCCACCCACTGCTCGACGGTGTCGATGTCGATCGCGAGGCGCCGCTGCACGACGCCGAGGGCGGTAAGCTCACGAAAGTGGGCGAGTCCGAAGCGACTGAGCGGTAGCTCGGTGAGCTGCGCAAGGAGCTCGGCCACTTCGCTGATCTCGCGGAGAGAGCGGTCGGCGATGACGACCGGGAGGTGCAGGGGGTCGTCGCCCACAGCGCGCGCGTCGCCGAACACCGCTGACACGTGCGGCGCCATCGCCGCGATGTTCGGCGCGACGATCAACACATCGCGCGGATCCAGCCCCGGTAATTCCTTGAACGTGTGCAGCAACGCCTCGCGCAGCACCTCGGCTTGTCGCGCCGGACCATGACAGCGATGGATGCGCAGCGAGTTGTCACCAGCGGCACGCGCAGCGGCCACACCGAGCGCGTCTGCGCGCACGGCATGTTGCACACGCGCGAGGACCGAGTCGTTGCGCAGCGCCGGTACCACCGGTCGCTGAACGGCGATACTCTCACGCTCAAGCAGCTGTGTCATCGCCTGCGACCGCCGCGTCCAACTGTCCACCTGCGGCAACGTCGCGGGCACGAAGCCCGACGACGGCTGCGAGATCCATATGTGCACGTCGATCGCATGCGACAGCGCGTGCACCACGCTCAAGTGCAGCGGCGACATCGCCGTCACACCGACGATCGCGATGCGCGACGGCATACCCTCTGGTCGCACGCCCGCCTTCAATGCAGCCAGCGCCGCCGCCACGCGCTCCGGCGGACTCGGCTGACCGATACGCTTGTGCGCTTCGCGCCACAGCTCGAACTGCCAGCACTCACGCTCGGGGAGCGCGGCCAGGGGTTCACCGGGCACTTCGGTGAGCACCGCCTCGCCACGCGCCCACGACTGGATCATCAACGGGCGATGGTAGTGATAGCGGTCAAGCAGGTCGGCGATGCCACGCGCGGCAGGAAGCTTGCCGCGTTCGAGCCGATTGCGACTCACGCCCGCGTAGCCGCTGGCGAGAATGTCGAGGATCGTGAACGTGAGCCGCTCCACCGACCACGGGTCGTCGATGACGCGACCGCCGAGCGCGCGTGTGACGAGCGCGCCGGGAAAGTCGAAGCGGATGTTGGCGACGATGCCGTCGTCACGGCCTGCTGCTGCCCCAAGTGAGCGCGCGAGTCGCTCGGCCAGCCACTGCTGCACCCCCACGCTGGGCGCGACGATCAGTTCAGGCGTGAACGGATCGTCGGCGGGCGCGGCGAGGAGCGTGGCGAGTGGGGCCACGACCTCGTCCAGCGAGGCGATGAAGTGGGGGTGGAGGGGCATTGGGGGGAATCTGGGGTGGGGGTCTGACGGGGGGGAGGGACTGGTCAGCGGAGGCCCGATCTTGATTGCCCACCCAATCCGCCGTCAGGGCGCAGCGGTGATGGAGGACTGCCTACAAGTGCGCAGCACTCACCCCGTCGCGATATCGATCACCATACCGTTCTCATCAAGCGCTCGGGCCTTGCCGGACTGCCGCCCGAGCGGCGAGCGGAGCGCGGCCTCGAGTGCGCGTTGGACGCTGGGGCCGGCGATGGTCACCGAGGTGAGGTAGCGCCACTCGCCGTGCTGATTCTGGACTTCAATGCGGGCCTGAGCCATCGGGTGTGTGTTCCAGTGGGTGAAGTGTGGACTCGTGAGGGTTACGCGTGCAGTTCCCAGCCCCTTTTGATGTGCTCCCCGACCAGGCCCTCACCGCGTGCTCGCGCGGCGGCCGCCGAGCAGTGAACTACGGTCTGAGTTAAGCCTAGGGCGCCGGGGTGCTCTACGGGAAAGGGCGGGATCCCGCTGGCCTGGCGGGAGTAGGTGGTGAAATGGAGACCGGTGGAGGCGTTGGCGAAGGGAATCGCGCGGGGGGCGCGCAGGGCCTCGCCGCTCACGGTCATCCCGGACTCGGCGGTCGTACCGCAGCCGTGCTCAACGCCTTCGCGCTATACACCTGCACCTCGTACAGCCTGCCGACCATCGCGCTGAGCAGAAGATACAGCGGAATCGTCGTGATGTCCGCGAGCTGAGTCATGAAATTCGCGTTCATGAGTTCACTGATCGCCTCCCCATAACTACAGTGAAGAACGGCACGAAATACCAGCCGACCGCCCACCCCGGCGTGCACTGCATACCGACGGCGCCAAGGAGATGCGCGTTGGAACTCGCGCGGTAGATCCACCGCAGGACGACGACCCCCGGCACGATCAGCTCTCCCACCCGCCACTGTCAGACCACCCCCTTTTATTCCTCACCCGGAGCCACGGCAATCCCGCCCCCCGCTCCGCGACACCATCAGAGGATCACATGCGCTCTCTCACCATCGCTCTCACCGCGGTCTCGTTGCTCACCATGAACGGCTGCGCGACGATCATGCACGGCTCCCAGCAGGACGTCGGCATCTCCAGCACGCCGAGCAACGCGCGGGTGTCGGTGGACAACAAGCCGCTGGGCAACACGCCCGTCGTGGCCAACCTCAAGTCGGGCGACACACACTTCGTGAAGATCGAACTCGACGGGTTCCTCCCGTTCGAGACCACGCTCACCAAGCGCGTCACCGGCTGGGTGTGGGGCAACATCGTGTTCGGTGGCGTGCTCGGCCTCGCGGTCGACGCCATGACCGGGTCGCTGTATCGACTCACCCCAGATCAGGTCTCCGCGCAGCTCGCACGGCAGGGCCTCGCCGGGACGATGTCGCGCGACGGGCTGTTCGTGGTGTTGGTGCCGGCCGCGGACGCGAGCTGGGAGAAGGTGGGGGAGATGGTGCGGGAGTAGGGGGCGAGGTAATTGGATGGTGGCTGGCCAACACTCGCCGCCGGGCTTGGTGAAATGGTGCCGCTTCGTGCTGCGCATCATGCGCGAGCAGGCAGAGTTCGTGGGCTCGTTGCTGGCGCCCGCTCCGCGCCCGTGGTCGGAGCGATGCCACTCAAGGCAGCGCGCCTCGTGTTCACAGGGTTGTTCTTGGAGGGGTGAGCACGGGCATCACTCCCCCCACTTCCCCCATCATCCTTTCCGCGGCGGCTCCGCGCGCGGTCCGCTACTTCTCAGCGACGATCAATCCGGTCTGGATCGGATACTGGGTCTCGACGTGCCGAATGCGCCGGAAGCCGGCCTCACGCAACAGCGCCTCGTGCTCGGCGGCGCGTCGCGCGCGACCGCGGCCCATGGCCAGCAGATAGAAATTGAAGAAGGCATCGCCGGCCGTCTCTGCCCCAGGCGCGCCGGAGATGGTCTCGATGACCAACAGCCGACCATTGGCCGGCAACGCGGCATACACCCGTCGCAACAGCGCCAGCACCATGGTGTCGTCGTGATCGAGGATCACGCGGACGAGCGAGATCACATCGGCG
>JBEIVF010000138.1:0-5529 GCA_040374005.1 Gemmatimonadaceae bacterium
CTCGGCGCGCTGCAACTCGAAGTCCGACCAGCCCAGCGTTTGACCCATGCGGACGAGCAATAACATCGTATGCAGCGGCAGCCACTCCTGCGGACGCCGGCCCACCAGGCGGTACTCCAAGGGCAGATCGGCGGTGCGTATCGTCGCGATGTACGCGTTCACGCCATCGGCGTAGGCCTGCAGGATGGCGAGCGACGCGGGCTCCTGCGCGATGAGTTCCAACTTGCGCTCGGCGCCCCACGGCAGCCCGGCGCGGCGCGTGGCGCGGTCGGCGTCGATGGCGCGGGCACCGACCAGCTCGGTGAGGGTGCCCGCGGCGGCGCGGGTCTGTAGCTCCAGCTGGAAGAGGCGATCCCGCGCCACCACGTAGCCCTGCGCCCGCATCGCATCGAGTTCGTTCTCGGCGAAGATGTGGGCCACGCCGCGGTCGTCATAGCGGATGTCGACGGGGGCCGTGAGCGTGGGGATGGCCCCCGTCGCATCGACAGCGTGCTCGGCCCGTGTGGCCAGCGCCCACGCGCCGTGGGCGGGGTCGAGGAGCAGACCGAGGGGGGGCACCGGGCCCGTGGCGCGAAAGCCGACGATGAGGGCGGCGGTGAGACTGACGGCGCCGATCACCCCGGTGACCAACCGGTAGGTGAACGAGACGGTGGAATGAGCCGGGCTAGCGTCGGGCATCAGGAGCCGGGTGGGGTGTCCAAGCAAAGCGACACACTCGCGTCCTCTCGCGCGGACACCTGATCCGCCGTCGGACAGTGAAGTCTATGCTGGAGGCGAAGTTACGCGCCAGTGACACCGTGGCGCAAATCGTGCCCTCTGAGGGGGGTACGAAGCACCACCCCTCGTGACCCGATGCTGGAGCACCTCATGATGACCCTGCGCTTTCCGCGACCGACGGTCGCCCTCGCGCTCCTGATCCCCCTCGTCTCCGCGGCGTGTGGGATCACCCGCGTCCAACGGATCGACACCGAAGCGGTGACCGACTTGTCGGGCCGCTGGAATGACGTCGACTCCCGCTTGGTCGCCAACGCCTTGATCGAGCAATCGCTCGGCGGCGCCTGGACCTCGACCAACACCGGCGGCAGTGCGCCCGCCGTGATCGTGGGCGAGTTCCGCAACAAGACCTTCGAGCACATCCCCATCTCGACGTTCACCCGCGACTTGGAGCGGGCCTTCGTGTCGTCCAACACCGTGCGCGTGGTGGCGAGCAGCGAAGAGCGTCAGGAAGTGCGCGATGAGCGCGTGGACCAGCAACAGTACGCCGCGCCCGAGACGCGCGCGCGGTTGGGCCGTGAGCTCGGTGCGCGCTACATGCTCCAGGGCGATGTCCAGGCCATTGAGGATGCGGCGGGCCGCGAGAAGATCCTCTATTACCAAGTGGATGCGACGCTCATCGACCTCGAGACCAATGCGAAGGTCTGGGCGGGGCAGCACAAGATCAAGAAGTACATCCAGCGTCGTCGGATCACCGGTTAAGGAGCGCAGACTACCATGCTACGTCCAACCATCTTTGTGGCCACGTTGTCGGCCGTGGCCTGCGCGCCGTATCCGCAGCGCATCCATCACCCGCCCACGATCACCAACGCCGAGAAGGTGAGCGTCACCCCCGTCGCGACCGGCACGCCCGCGGCCGTGGCGCAGCGCACTGACTCGCCGGCGATGGCGACCGCTGAGTCGCAGGGCCGTGCGCTCCTAGCGCAGGGCGATGATCTGGCGGGCTTCGGGCGCTTCGAGGATGCGCTCGACCGCTACAACCGGGCCGGGATCCTGCTGCCTAACGAACCGCTCGTCACGTTCAAGGTGGCGCGCATGCTCGATCTCCAGATGCAGCCGCTCGAAGCCAAGATGCGGTATCAGCGCTTCTTGCAGTCGCTGGACCTGGAGCGCATCAAGGTGCAGGGTGACGCCAACGCGCAGTTGGCTGAGGCGATCGCGATCGCGCAGCAGCGCCTCATCGTGCTCGACAAGCGCTAACGATGCGTCGCGCCGCGCTCGGACTGGTCATGCTCCTGGGGACCGCCGCGTGCGCCCCCGGGGCATTGTCGTTCGATGCCGGGGCGGGGCCCGATGGCACCCCGGAGCGGGTACACACCATTCGTGGTGCGTTGCTCCGTGGCGATGGTGCGGCCGCCTTGGCGCGTGTGGCGGAGAAGGATGCGGGGAGTGGCGACCGCTTGCTGCGCGCGATGGAGCGTGGGCAGGTGGCGTTGTACGCGGGCGACCTGCGGAAGGCGGCGCAGTACTTGGACGAAGCGCATTGGATGTTGCAGGGGCGCGCCACGCGCTCGTTGACCAATGGTGCGGCGGCGTTGGTCACGAGCGACAAGGCGTTGCCGTACCAGCCGGGCTCGACCGAGCAGGCGATGCTGCATTACTACGGCGCGCGGGCGTGGTTGGCGCAGGGCAATGTGCAGGAAGCGACGGTGGACATCCGGCGGTTGTCGGCGTTGCTGCAGCGCATCCACGGCACGGACGACGCGTTGCCGCCCGAGCTCACGGCGTCGCTGCATGATGTGGCGGCGGCGTTCTATGCGTCGGCGGGCGATGCGGCTGATGCTGATGTGGCGGCGCGCTTGGCGGCGCGGGCCCGGGGCGAATCGGTGGTCGCGGATACCAGTTGTGCGGAGTGTGGCACGGTGGTGGTGCTGGCCGAGCGCGGGTTGGTGGCGCAGAAGGCGTCGCGGGGGTTGTCGTTCGCGATCGCCGATGGTGATCTCGCGGCAATCAGCTCGAAGCGCAACGACCCAACGTCGCTAGAGTCGTTGGCGGGGGCGGTGGATCGCGCCCCTCGGCCGGTGGGCTGCGGCTGGAGCCGCCGCGCCGTGTGCGGATGGGAGCGGCGTGATATCACGGATGGTCCCTTCACGGTGGTGAACATCGCGTGGCCGTCGCTGAGTGCGCCGCGCATCGCGAGTGGTCCCTTCCGGTTGTCGATCGGCGAGCACGCGGTGGATGTGCCGCTGGGCGTGAGTGTGTCGGAGGGCGTGGCCGAGGACTTCGCGCGCGGGGCACCGGGCCGGATCGCGCGGGCCGTGGCGCGGACGGCCGTGCGGCAATCGTTGGTCGAGGCGGGCAACGAGGCGATGGACAAGTCGCGCGAGGACAAGAAGAACAAGGACAAGTGGCACGCGGCGGGCATCGCGGCGTGGCTGGCGGCGGGGGCGAGCACGTTGTCGGAGCGGGCGGATACGCGGGGCTGGTCGCTGCTGCCGGATGAGCTGGTCGTACACCGCGTGCAGGTGCCGGCGGGTTCGTACGTCGTGCGGCGTGGTGGTCCTGATGGGGCTGTTTACGAGACCGTTCAGGTGCGGCGCGGTGG
The DNA here is from genome assembly GCA_040374005.1 of Gemmatimonadaceae bacterium. Classification (GTDB taxonomy): domain Bacteria; phylum Gemmatimonadota; class Gemmatimonadetes; order Gemmatimonadales; family Gemmatimonadaceae; genus DASRAP01. The sequence goes on from JBEIVF010000138.1 coordinate 3,320, forward strand.
GACTACTATCGTGGCGGTGCGGGAGTGGGAGCTGTACAAGTAGCACGAGAAGCACGAGAGGCACGAGTGGCACGAGTGGCACGGGGACTGCAACGGCAACTGAGTTAACGCAGAAACGCGCTAAAAGGCGCTGAGAACGCTGATTGTTCGGCGGCGGGGAGGGGAGCGTCGTGGGGGGGCTGGCCATGGCGCTCTTTTTTTGTTCCCCACACCCCCCAAAAAAACGAGCTTTAACAGCGTTTTCTGCGTCTCTCAGCGTTTTCAGCGTTAACTCTTTTGAGAGGCACGAGAGGCACGAGAAGCACGAGAAGCACGAGTAGCACGAGAAGCACGAGAAGCACGAGAAGCACGAGAAGCACGGGGAACTGCAACTGAGTTAACGCTGAAACGCGCGGACAGACGCTGCGAGCGCGGTTCGTGTGGTGCGGGAAAGGGTGGCGACGCGGATGGCGACCGGCGCGATTTTCTGTTCCCCGCACAACCCCAAAACAATCAGTTCCATCAGCGCGTTTCAGCGTCTTTCAGCGTTCTCAGCGTTAACTCTTTTTAGAGGAGCACGAGAAGCACGAGAGGCACGAGAAGCACGGGAGACCTAGCCCTGGGTTCGCCACGCGGCTTCGTAGGCCGCTACCACATCGGCTACGCGCTCGATCTTCGTGATGCCCGCCACGCTGCGGCCGGCCTGCCAGTAGTCGCGGGCGGCGTTGGCGGCGCCGAGCGACCGCCGGAGCGACCACAGTGAACGCAGCGCATAGAACGAGCGCATCCACTTCTTCGTGCGGCGGCCGCGGACGAGGCGCCGTGAGATAGGACCGATGCGCGTGCCGAGCTTTTCCACGAACGGGGTGTTGATCACCGCCACGGGCACGCCACTTAGTCGCTCCGTGAGCACGATGTCGTCGGCCTTCGCCTGCACGATCGCGGCTTTGTACGCGTCGCTCGCCGTGCATTCTTCGGTGGCGATGAAGCGCGTGCCCAGCTGCACGCCGGCATAGCCTAGGGAGAGCATCTCGGCGAATGCGGCGGGCGAGCCCACGCCGCCCGCGCCGACGATGGGGAGATTGAGATCGGCGAGTTCCTCGAGCAACGCCGCTGGGGACCGCGAGCCCGCGTGACCGCCGGCTTCCTTGTTTACCGCGATGAGCCCATCCACACCGCCGTCGCGGGCCTTGAGGGCCCACTTATGCTCGGTGACATCGTGATAGACCACACCACCGGCCGCGTGTACGAGGTCCACCACCCAGCGCGGATTGCCCAGCGACGTCACGAAGAAGCGCACGCCCTCTTCCAACGCGACCTCCACATACCGCACCGTGCGCTGATGGTACGACTGCGAGCTCATCTCGATGAGCGCGTTGAGGCCGATGGGTTTGTCGGTCAGCGTTCTGATATACCGCAGTCCCGCGCGGTACTCGTACTTGTGCACGAACGTCAGCGAGATGGGCTGCACGATGCCGATGCCACCCGCCGCTGACACCGCGGCCACGAGCTCGGGGTTGGAGCACGGGTACATCGGGCCGCCGATCAGCGGGACCCGGATCCCGGCGTGGCGCATGAGCGCCGTCTCGGTGGCGCTCATGGCGCTTGAGCCGCGCGCGCCGGTCGCGGCGCGGGCGCGACGACGGGCGCATTCGGCGCGAGACGCCAGCGCACCGTCGCCCGGGCCACCACATCGCCCGCGAGGTCCGTGATGCTCGCCGTGAAGTCGTGCTCCACCGCCGCGGTGATCGGCGTCGGTATCACCGCCCGCGCCTCGGCCACCAACGGGCCACGCGCCTTCTTCACATACTCGATCGCGAGATTGACCACGATGCCACGCACCCCATCGGGCAGTGCGGTGATCATCGCCAGCCCACTCGCGATCTCGGCCACATTGGCCAGCGCGATCGCGTGCACCGAGCCGAGGTGATTGCGCAGCGCCCGCTGATCTCTGATGCGCACGCGCGCATGGCCCGGCTCGAGGTGCTCGATGAAGGGGCGCACGGAGCCGCTGTACGGCACGGTGCGGCCGAAGGCCCACGCGAACAGATAGCGCCCACCCGGGAGCGGGGAGAGACGTCGCCACAGCGCGAGCAGCCGAACTCCGGGAGAGGGCATGCCCGAAAGGTGGAGCCGGGGCGTGCACCGTGCCACTTTTCCGCGATGACCGACCGCCCGACTTCGTATGACCGCCCCGCGCTGCCCGCGGCGCCCATCGCGCCCAAGCGCCC
>JBEIVF010000164.1:0-4544 GCA_040374005.1 Gemmatimonadaceae bacterium
CCGGCCATTTTCGCGATCACGGCCGACCCGTTCTTGGTGTTCACGTCGAACGTGTTCGCCATCCTGTGCTTGCGGTCGCTGTACTTCGGGCTGGCGGGGCTGATCGAGAAGTTCCGCTACCTGAAGGTGAGCTTGGCGATCATTCTGCTCTTGGTCGGGGTAAAGATGCTGATCGCCACGCAGCTCAAGGCGTGGATCGGACCGAACCTCAACTTCTGGCTGCTCGGTGTCATCGGATTGATCCTCGCGGGCGGTGCGGTGGCGAGCATCCTCCGGCCGTTGCCGCCCGCGGAGTGAACGCATGATGGTGCTGTGGGCGGCGGTGTTCGCGCTGCAGGGGAGCGCCACGCCGCCTGCTGATTCGGGGACGTACGCCACGCCGGAAGTGCGGCGATTGGTGGACCGCGCCACGGAGCTCAACCGACGTGTGCCCGCAGGGCTCGGGGAGTACACGGTCAAGGTGGAGAGCGAGATCTCCATCGGCTCGCTGCGGCGCGAAGGGCAGGAGGCCGCGTTCACCATCGAGCAGGTCGCGTCGGAGCTACGCTGGAATCGCTCGGGCGACTTCGAACAGCACGTCGTCGGCTACCGCATGCAGCAGGCGGGACTGACCTTGGCCACGCTCGGCCTCTTTCGCGATGCCTGGGTGGTGCCCTCGCTCTATGGCAATCGCATCGCGTTGCTGTTCGGGTCGGACACAGGGCGCGCGGCGGGCCGACGCGCGCGTGCGGCCGACGGACGCACGATCTTCGCAGTCCACCCGTTCTCCGACGACCGCGAACGCTACTATCGCTACAGCGGTGGCGATACGGTCCTCACGCTCACGATCCAGGACCGCGTGATCGACATCGTGCGCATTCGCGTGGAGCCGCGCGCCGATCTCGCGCAGATCGCCGTGCTCTTCACCGGTGATGTCGAACTCGACGCCACGCGGTCGCACATCGTACGCATGCGTGGTCACTTCACCCGCGTCGGGCCGCGCGAGAGTCGCATCCCGCCGTTCCTCACCCCACAACTCAAGGGCATCGCCAACGTCGAGCTGGTGAATAGTGAGGTGGAGCAGCAGTGGTGGTTGCCATCCGAGCAGCGCTTCGAACTGCAGGCCACCGCCGTCGCGCTCGCTGACAACCGCGCCATCTTCCGCATCCTCACCACCTTCGGGCCGTACACGGTCACGCCGCCGGCGGATTCCGTCGTGGTCACCGACACGATGCGCGCGCGTCCGCATCGCTTGTCACTGGCCACCAACGATTCACTCGGCGCCTTCCGCGGGTGGCTCAGTGATCTGGGCCGCGCCACGGCCTCGGTGTCGGCCCGCGACTTCGACGATGTGGCGCCGGACTTCCTCAAAGCCACCGGTGGGCCGCTGTTCCTGCCGCAGGGTGAACGCCTCGGCGACTTCCTGCGCGTCAATCGGGTCGAAGGTCCGTTCACCGGCGCCGCCGTCACCGTGCGCTTTCGCGATGTCGCACCTGGCTTGGTCATGCGCGCCATCGGCGGCTACGCGTGGGTGGAGCGCACGGCGCGCGGCCGCTTCATCACCGAGTGGACTCGTGGGAAGACGATGCTTGGTGTGCGTGTGGGTCGCGGCCTCGACGTGACCAACGACTTCCGCACACCCATCGACTCGGGGCCCAGCTTCAGCGGTTTCATCGATGCGACGGATCCGTACGATTATGTGGATCGCCGATCCGCGACCGCGCAATTCGTGCGCAGATTGGGCGACCGCTTCGGCTCGGAGTTCCGCGCCGATGTCGGTGTCGTCGACGATCGCGGTGCCGTGGCCCGCTGGCAAACGCCCCTCGCCAGTGGTGAGCCCATGCGCGAGAATCGCGGCGTGGCCGAAGGACGCTATGCGCGCACCGCATTCACGCTCGACTGGCGCCCTGATGTCAGCGGTGAGTTCCTCCGCACCGGACTCGGCGCCCGCCTCTACTACGAACGTGGCGATGGCGAGCTCGACTACCAGCGCATCGAAGGCCGCGTCGCGTCGCGCTACAACAAGGGTCCGCTCACCGTCGCCACCCGCACCGATGCCGGCGTCCTGCTGAGCGATGCGCCGCAGCCGCAGCAGCTATTCGAGCTCGGACGCACGCAGGGCTTGCCCGGCTACGAATACAAGGAGTTCGCTGGCACGCAGGCCGTGCTCGCGCGCGCGCTCGTGATGTGGCGCCTGCCGCTGCTCGAATCGCCGGTCCGCCTCACGCAGCGCTTCTGGTTGCCGGCTCCGACGCCGGCGCTCGCGTGGTCGGTGCAGGCCGGCTGGACCGATGCGCCGAGTGATGCCGCGCAACGGTCCGTGTCACAGCTGGGCTTCACCTGCCAGCGCCCGCCCCAGTCCAGCGAGGGCAGCCCGCTTCCGGTGTGCATGCCGGTGTCGCGGACCACCGATGGTTGGCGCGCCTCGATGGGGGTCGGGCTCCGGTTCTTCGGCGGGGCGGTGTCGTGGATGGCGGCGAAGCCGCTGGATGGGCGTGGGTGGCGGGGGGTGTTCGCGATCGCAGGGCAGCTGTAAGAGTCAGAATACTGGCTATTTGAGCCAACTTTAGCTATATTAGCTAACATAATGGCTCTTTCGCTCTACACTCCATCCGAAGTCGCCCGCACCCTGGCTGATCGCGCCAGGGCCCGCCGTCTCGACCGTGGCTGGACCCAGCAGGAGTGCGCGGAGCGCGCGGGTATCGCCCTGTCGACGCTGAAGGTGTTCGAGCACTCGGGGAAGATCTCGCTTGACCGACTGCTGCGGCTTGCGCTGGTGTTGGGGGACCTAGAGTCGTTCCTGCTTCCGCTCGCGGCGCCGCCGGCGCGGTCGCTCGATGAGATCGCAGCGCGGGTGGCGGAGCCGCGCCGGAAGTACGGCGTTCGTCGATCCCGTACCAAGGACTGAGCCGTGAACCGACTCGATGTGCGGCTGGAGACCGGTGGCGAGGTCGTTCGCGTCGGAGAGCTTCTCGCTTCGGACGGTCGCATCTTCTTCCAGTTCGATCCCGTGTTCCGCTCCCGAGGCGTCGAGTTGTCGCCGTTCAAGTTGCCGACTGAGGTGGCGGAGCCGCTCGAGGAGCGGACTCGGGTATATGGTGGCCTGCACGGTCTGTTCAACGACTCGCTCCCCGATGGATGGGGACTGATGCTGATCGAGCGAACGCTTCGCTCTCGGGGACTCGACGCGGCGCGCATCACGCCGCTCGATCGCCTTGCCTTCATCGGTCGCCGAGGGATGGGGGCGCTCACCTACCATCCACCAACGACAGCCGACTCGGCAGAGCCACTAGAGATCGATCTCAGCGAGATCGCCGCGCAGTCCCAGCGCGTGCTTGCTGGCTCGACCGAAGACCTCCTCCCCGAGCTCGTGCGCGCGGGTGGCTCGCCGATGGGAGCGCGGCCTAAGGTGGTCGTGGGCGTGAGTGCGACCCGGGACCATCTCATCACGGGCGTCGATGAGCTACCGAACGGCTACCAGCATTGGCTCATCAAGTTCGCGGCGCAACATGATCCCGCCGATGTGGGTGCGATCGAGTCGGCGTACGCTGCGATGGCCCGTGCGGCTGGAATTGACGTCCCTCCAACGCACCTCTTCGCCGCTCGCGATGGACGTCGCTACTTCGGCGTCGAGCGCTTCGACCGCGATCCACACGATGCCACGCGGCGCCATCACATCCACACGCTCGCGGGCTTGCTGCATCATGACCATCGGATCCCCGGGCAGGACTACCTCGATCTGCTCAAGGTAGCGCGGCTCCTCACGCGCGATCACCGCGATGTCGTTGAGGCGCTCCGTCGCTCGGTGTTCAATGTGCTCGCCCACAATCGAGACGACCACACCAAGAACTTCGCCTTCCGGATGTCGGCAGAGGGACACTGGCGCTTGGCCCCCGCCTATGACCTCACGTTCAGCGAGGGTCCTGGTGGAGAGCACACCATGCTCGTCCACGGTGCGGGCCAACGTCCGACACTCGCACACATCGACCAGCTCGCTGCCGCGGCGAGCATCGAAAAGCGGGAGCTACGTGACGTCGTCGAGCAGGTGCGCAGTGCAGTTGCGGCGTGGCCGACCTTCGCTGATGCTGCTGGCGTCGATCCCACCTCACGACGCTTCATCAAACGCCGCCACGACGATACCGCCGCCGAGTTCGGACGCCCCTAGAACTCGCCCACGAACGCGATCTCGGGCTCCAATTCCTGCGCGAACTTCTCGCGCACCATCTGCTGTGCATGCGCGATCAACGCGCGCACATCGGCCGCTGTCGCGCCGCCCAGGTTCACCATGATGTTGGCGTGGATGTGTGAGATGGCCGCACCGCCGATGCGAAAGCCCTTAAGGCCGCACTGATCCACCAACCTGCCCGCGCCCACGCCCTCGATCTTCTTGAAGATCGACCCCGCGCTCGGATGCACCTCCAGCCACGGATGCCGCGCGCCGCGCCAACTCAGATTCTCCTGCATGATCCGGTGCATCACGCCCGGGTCCTCCGGCGTCAGCTGGAACGTCGCCGACAGCGCCACATGCCGATGGTGGTGCAGCAACGAATCGTCGTACCCGAACC
>JBEIVF010000264.1:0-2503 GCA_040374005.1 Gemmatimonadaceae bacterium
GCATCGGCACCGTGGCCGTCGGTGCACCCGCCGTCGTGTGCACCGAGCACGGGAATCGCGTTGAAATCACGGGTGGCTACGACCACTTTTCGCGGTAATGCGCTCGTTCATCGCCATCGCCGCCCAACTGATCCTCACGCCGTTCTACGCCAGCGTGGTGCTGGTCGCGTCGTTGCTGGGGATCACGGACCGCGAGGGCTCCATCTACCGCCGCGCCCCGCGTGACTGGGGTCGGTTGATCTGCTGGTTGTCGGGCGTCCGGATCCACACCCACGGGATGGAGAAGCTCCGCGACGGCACCCCTCGCATCCTGCTCGCCAACCACGTCAGCGCCTACGACGTGTTCGCACTGGCGGCCATCCTGCCGCGGATGAACTTCGTGGCCAAGGCCGAGTTGGGGCGGGTGCCCATCTTCGGCCGTGCGGCGCGGGCCGCCGGGCAGCTGTTCATCGAGCGCGGCAACCGCAAGTCGGCCTTCGCCGTCTACGACGAGGCGGCCACCCGTGTGCGCGCAGGGGCGATGGTCATCATCTTTCCTGAGGGGACGCGCGCCGATTCGTACGTGCTGCGGCCCTTCAAGAAGGGACCGTTCGTGCTCGCGGTCGCGGCTGGCGTCCCGATCGTTCCCGTCGTGATCCATGGGTCACTCGAAGTGCAGCGCAAAGGATCACTCCGTGTGCGCGCGGGCGACATCCACGTGCACTTCTTGGACGATATCGCCACTGCGGGGCTGACCTACGATGATCGGGACGCCCTCGCGCAGCAGGTCCACGCCGTGATGCGGCGTGCGCAGGAATCGCGGTACGGCATCGCGTCACCGCCGTGGTCCACTTCTTCATCGCTCATCCCGAGTTCCTCATGATCCAGTCCATCATCGCCCGCGAGATCCTCGATTCGCGCGGCAATCCGACCATCGAAGTCGACGTCGCGCTCCTCACCGGCGAGATCGGCCGCGCCGCAGTGCCGAGTGGCGCGTCCACCGGCGAGCACGAAGCCGCGGAGCTGCGCGATGGCAACGCCAAGCGCTACCTCGGGAAGGGGGTCACGCGCGCCGTCGCCAACGTGCACGCCAAGATCGGTCCGGCGCTCGTGGGCATGGACCCCGCCGATCAGACGACGATCGACCGCACGCTCATCGAGCTCGATGGCACCGCCAACAAGTCCAAGCTCGGCGCCAACGCGATCCTCGGCGTGTCGATGGCCGTGGCGCGCGCGGCGGCGCAGCAGCACGAGTTGCCGCTGTACCGCTACCTCGGTGGTCCGCTGGCGCGCACGTTACCGGTGCCCATGATGAACATCCTCAACGGCGGTGCGCACGCGACCAACACGGTGGACTTCCAGGAGTACATGATCGTCCCCGTGGGCGCCGAGACCTTCAGCGACGCGCTGCGCTGCGGCGCGGAGGTGTTCCACGCGCTCAAGAAGGTGCTCATCAAGCGCAAGCTGAACACCGGCGTGGGCGACGAGGGCGGTTTCGCGCCCGACCTCAAGAACGACGAGCAGGCGATCCAGGTGATCCTCGAGGCCATCGAAGCCGCCGGCTACGAGCCGGGCGTCGATGTCGCGCTCGCGCTCGACTGTGCGGCCAGCGAGTTGTTCTCGCGTGGCAAGTACACGTGGAAGAAGAGCGGCGCGGGCACGACGACGGCGCAGGGCTTGATCGATCTCTACGCGAAGTGGGTGGACAAGTATCCCATCGTGTCGATCGAAGATGGCTTGGCCGAGAACGACTGGGCCGGCTGGAAGAAGCTCACCGATGCGTTGGGAGACCGCGTGCAGTTGGTGGGCGACGATCTGTTCGTGACCAACAGTGCGATGTTGGCGCGCGGCATCGAAGAGGATGTCGGCAATGCGATCCTGGTGAAGGTGAATCAGATCGGCACGGTGACGGAGACGCTGGAGGCCATGGAGCTCGCGCGTCGCAACGGCTACCAGAGCGTGGTGTCGCATCGCTCGGGTGAGACCGAGGACACGTTCATCGCGGATCTCGCCGTGGCGACCAATGCCGGCCAGATCAAGACGGGCTCGGCCAGCCGCACCGATCGTGTGGCCAAGTACAACCAGTTGCTGCGCATCGAAGAGGAGCTGGGCGACTCGGCCGTGTACCCGGGCGGCGACGTGTACGGATTGGGGCGCTAATCCGTGCCTCCGCGCCGCGGCGGGTCGTCGAAGGGCAAAGAGATCGGGCAGAAGCTCGCGCTCGCCGCGGCGATCGTTGGTGCCATCTACTTCGCCGTGCAGGGCGGGGAGTACGGCACGTATGATCTCGTCACGCAGCGCAGCACGCGTGCGGAGCTCGAGGCCGAAGTGGCCGAGCTCCAGCAGGCCGTGGACTCGCTGCAGGCGTGGAAGAAGGCCATCGGAGAGGACCCCGCCGTGCAGGAGCGGTTAGCGAGGGAGAACTTCGGGATGGTGAGCGGGGATAAGGAGCTGCTCTACCGGTTCCTAGACAAGTAGCACGAGAAGCACGGGTAGCACGAGAAGCACGAAAAGGGGGAGGCGC
>JBEIVF010000166.1:0-4531 GCA_040374005.1 Gemmatimonadaceae bacterium
CGAGTAATCGAGGCCCGCCGTGAGATTGCGGGGCTCCCCACCGCTCACACTGATGATCTTCACATCGGATTGATCGGCCGAGCTGTTGACGTGATCGCTGGACGAGTACGCGATCCACTGGCCGTCCGGTGAGAACGTCGGCGCGTTATCGGGGCCCGGATTGGTCGTGAGCCGGCGCGGGTCGCCCCCCGCGGCGCTGACCACGAACACGTCGCTGTTATTGGACCAATTGGCATCGCGGGGCGTGGTGCCCGAGCGATTGGAGCTGAACGCGATCGAGCGGTTGTCCGGTGAGATCGCCGGGCCCGTGTTGTCCGTGGTGCCCGAGGTGATCGCCGTCTTCTTCTTCGCCTCGAGATCGTACAGCCAGATGTGCGTGTACGTGAGCTTCTGCTCGGCGTAGTAGCCGTCGTCGCGTCGCTTCACGCGCTCGTCCCACTCCTTCTTGTCGGCGCGCTGGGTCTGCTCGGTGAACACGAGGCGCTTGCCATCGCGGCTGAAGGACCCGCCCGTGGGGAGCGAGTCGCCCCCTTCGACGAGCTGCACCGCTTCGCCGCCCAGCGGATCGATGGCGTACCAGGCGTTGCGTCCGTCGCGGTTGGACGTGAACGCGATCCGGCCGTCGGGGAGGAACGTGGGGTTCGACTCGCCGCGGGGGGAGTTGGTCAGCTGGAAGGTCCGCGCACCGGCGACGTCATGGACCCAGATGTGCGAGGTCGGCGTGTAGTCCTTGGGGTCGCGATCGGTCCGGGTGAAGAGGATCCGCTGACCGTCGGGCGCGAGGGTGTACCCGCCGTAGCTGGGACGGGCGAGCATCTCCGTCACGGTGATCGACTTGGTGGGAGCGGTCTGGGCAACGGCGACCGCCGCACTCAGGAGGATGAGCACACAGGCCGAGAGGACGGGACGGCGACGCATGGGCAGGAGGGCGAAAGGGGGAAGAGGTGGCACGGGGCCGCGAGCTAAAGTACGGATGTGACTAGCGTGGCGCTAGCGACCGTCGGCTCGGCGGCGCATACTTCGCGCCATGGATCGCCGCCGCTTCACCTCGACCCTCGTCGCGAGCGCCCTGCTCGGGAGTCTGCCGCGCCCCCTCTGGGGCGCCTCCACCGCGCGCGTGGCGCGCATCGACGGCGCCCGGCTCAACCGACGACTCCTCGCGCTCCGCGAGTTCGGCGGCACCGACAGCGGCGGGACGCATCGCTTGGGCTACAGCGAGGCGGACCAGGCCGCGCGGGTCTCCGTCACACAGTGGATGCGCGCGGCAGGCCTCACACCTCGCGTGGACGAAGCGGGCAATCTCATCGGGTCGCGCGCCGGCACCGCGCGCGACCTGCCGCCGCTCTTGTTCGGATCGCACATCGACTCGGTGCCCGATGGCGGCAACTACGACGGCAACCTCGGCACGATCGCGGCCATCGACGTGGCGCAGGCGCTGCAGGAGCAGGGGCGCACGCTCCGGCATCCGATCGAAGTGTGCGTGTGGGCCAACGAAGAGGGGGGTCTGTACGGCAGTCGGGCGGTGAGCGGACAGTTCGCTGCGCATGAGCTCGCGCTGACGACCACGAGCGGCAAGACGGTGGAGGACGGGATCCGCTTCCTCGGCGGCGACCCCGCACGACTCGACCGTGCCGTGCGGCGGCGCGGCGACATCGCGGGCTACTTCGAGTTGCACATCGAGCAGGGTGGTGTGCTCGAGCGTACCAACACCGCGGTCGGCGTGGTCGAAGGCATCGTCGGCATCAAGTGGTGGGATGTCACCATCACCGGCATGGCGAATCACGCGGGCACCACCCCCATGGATCAGCGGCGTGACGCGATGCTCGCGGCGGGGCGTTTCATCGATCTGGTGAACCGTGTGGTCCGCGCGACACCTGGATCGCAGGTGGGCACGGTCGGTCGGTTGCGCGCGCTGCCCGGTGCGCCCAACGTGATCCCGGGTACCGTGGTGTGTTCGCTCGAGCTGCGGGATCTGAGTGATGCGAAGATCGATGCGCTGTTCACCGCCATCACGCGCGACGCGGCGGCCATCGCCGAGTCGACGGGGACCAGCTTCGCGTACCAGGAGCTGCACATCAACGAGGCCGCGCCGTCCGATCCGTTGATGCGGCGTGTGATCGCTGACGCCGCCGGCGCGCTGGGGGTGAGTGCGCGGGTGATGCCGAGCGGCGCCGGGCATGATGCCCAGGCCATCGCACAACTGGGGCCGATGGGAATGATCTTCATCCCGAGTGTCGGTGGGATCAGTCACTCCCCGAAGGAATTCTCCACGCCCGAACACTGCGCGCTGGGCGGCGACATCCTCCTGCACGCGGTCCTCGCGGCGGACGCGACGCTGAGCCGGTGAGGACCAGCATCGACCGGTAGTCGTCGCCCGCTGATTAGGGCCCGGTCGGTCACGGCGTGGTCACGGGATTGCCACGCCCCTTGAATTCGGGGAGATTGCAGGGATAAACGGGCCTCCACCCGCGGCTGCTCGGACCTCCCTGCACTTCCCCGATGCCTGACTCCGGACGCACGACCGAGGGCCTCCTCCTTCGTCGGCTCCTGCTCGTCCTCGCGCTCTACAGTGTGCTGCGCCTCGTGTTCCTCGCGGCGCACCCCGAGCTCTTCGCCGAATCCTCGCTGGGCGCAGTCGCCAGCGCCTTCGGGCGCGGCGTGCGGTTCGATCTCTCCGCGCTCGCCTACACGAACCTGCCGTTCATCCTGCTCTCGCTCGCGCCGTCCGCGCGGCAGATGCGGCGCGGGTATCAGTGGCTGCTCGGCACGGTCTTCATCGTGACGAACAGCGCCGCGCTGATCCTGATGACCGGCGACATCGTGTACTTCGACTTCACTGGGTCGCGCCTGACGTTCGATCTGCTCGACATGAAGGCCGAGGCGACGAATCAGTTGGATCAGCTGTTGCTGAACTATGCGCCGTTCACGGCGTTGGGACTGGGGCTGATCGCGTCGTTGATCGTGCTGTACCCGCGCGCTGGACGGAGCCCGCTGGTCGCGCGCCGCTGGTGGGCGGCCACGGCCTCGGGGATCCTGATCGTCGGTCTCACAGTGGTCGCCGCGCGCGGTGGCGTCCAGAAGAAGGTGCTCAAGCCCCTGCACGCCTTCGTGGGCGGCGAACACGGCCCGGGGATCCTCGCGCTGAACAGCATGTTCACGCTGATCCAGAGTCCGCTCACGCAGATGATCGAGCCGGTCGCCTTCTTCCCGTCCGACGCGGACGCCGAGGCCGTGCTGCGGGCGCCGTTCGGGATCACGGAACGCCCCGCGACACCGCAGAACGTGGTGCTGATCATCCTCGAGAGCTTCGGCACCGAGTTCTGGGGCGCGGCGGGGAGCACGGACGGTCTGACGCCGTTCCTCGACTCGCTCGTGCCGCAGGGGCGGTTCTTCGCGCACAACTTCGCCAACGGACGCCGCTCGATCGATGCGTTGCCGAGCATCTTGCTGGGCGTGCCGCTGCTGATGTCGCGCTCCATCGCGCTTTCGCCGTACCAGGGCAATCAGTGGGTGGGGCTCGGCCACTTGATGGACCAGGCCGGATACCACACGAGCATGTTCCACGGCGCCCCCAAGGGCACGATGTACTTCGACGCGATCGCGCAGATGGCCGGGGTGCGCGACTTCCACTCGTTGGAGCGCTATCCAGAGGCGCTGCAGGAGCGCGACTTCGATGGACATTGGGGATTGTTCGATGAACCGTTCTTGCAACACTTCGCCAGGACGCTGACCACGGTCCCCACGCCGTTCTTCTCGTCGGTCTTCACCATCAGCACGCATCAACCGTTCCGCGTGCCGGCGAAGTATCTCGATTCGCTACCGGCGGGGACCACGGCGATCCATCGGAGTGTGCGCTATGTGGACCAGTCGCTGAGTCGGTTCTTCGCCACGGCGCGGCAACAGCCGTGGTACGACAACACGTTGTTCATCATCACGGGCGATCATACCCAGAGTGATCGATCGCCGGCGTACGATACGTTCTTGGGACGCTACATGACCCCGCTGCTGCTGTTCCACCCGACGCAGCAGTTGCCCGCGGTGGACCCGGAGCGGATCACGCAGCACGTGGACATCCTGCCGACCATCCTCGACTACGCGGGCGTCGAGCCCGGTGAGCTCCCACGCTTCGGTCGCTCACTCTTCTCGCCCGCGCCGGGTGAAGCGATCCTGCAGAGCAATGGGACCTATTGGTTGGTGCGCCGCGAGGGTGTGGTGCAGCGCGATCCTGACGGGCGCGAGTCGGCCTTCCCGTACCTCGGACCGGCGACCACCGCGACTGGTGCCGCCGTTTCAGGACCGTTCGCGTCGCGCCTCCACGCGCACGTGCAGCACTTCAACAACTCGATGCTCGGCAACTCGTTCTATCGGGACATCACGCCGGGCGTGCCGCATGGTCGGCGATGACCCATGCGATCGATGTCGCGCCTCCGCAGTGCCCTCGCGCTCGTCAGCAGCACCCGGTGCTCGTGCTGAGGAGTAGGGCGCGACCTTCGAGGACCTGCTGACGTCCTACGCCGCCGCCTCGGCGGCG
>JBEIVF010000247.1:0-2728 GCA_040374005.1 Gemmatimonadaceae bacterium
CGCGCGACGGCCGCGCGAGCTAGAAGCCCAAGTACGCGCGCACGCGCGGCTCGATCCGGTCCGGCGTCCAGGGCGGCGACCACACCAAGTTGATCACTGCATCCTCCACACCGTCCACGGTGCGGAGCGCGTCCTCGGCTTCCTTCATGATCTCAGGACCCGACGGACACCCCGGCGACGTCAACGACATGTCGATGACGGCCTTCGCCCCCTCGGCCCGGATCTCGTAGACCAAGCCGAGGTCCACGATGTTGAGGTTGAGCTCGGGGTCCTTCACGCGCCGCAGGGCGAGGCGCAGCTGTTCAGTGCTCACGGCGCCTTCGGGCGCGGCGGCAACAGCGGCGGCTTCGTTGGTCACCGCGGCGGGGGTCTCAGTGGGGTTTTCCATATCCGAGTGGAATGTACCCCAATCGAGGGCCCGCCGCGAACTAGCGTCGGTTCCAGCTGCGAGCCGTGTCGGCCCGGAAGGCGGCCGGCATGTCGAGCCGCGGGAACTCAGGGTCGTCGGTGATCGAGAGCGCCGCCGCGTCGGCCAGGTCGTTCCGGACGTTGGAGATGACCTCCGAGGGCCGGCGCGCCCGGGGGGCGTACACGCGGTTGGTGAGCAACACCACGAACAGCTCCCGCTCGGGGTCGATCCAGATGGAGGTCCCCGTGAAGCCGGTGTGCCCGTAGGCCGACGCACTGAAATAGTCGCCGGCGCCGCGCACCTTCTCGGCCATCTCCCAGCCCAGCGCACGCGGGCCAGCCGCGCGCGTCGTGAACAGCACCACCGTGCTCTCGGCCACGACGCGCGTGCCGTTGATCTCGCCCTTGTTGAGCATCATCTGGGCGAACACCGCGAGGTCGGCGGCGGTGCTGAACAACCCCGCGTGGCCCACGACACCGCCGAGGATGTGCGCGTTGTCGTCATGCACCTCGCCGCGGATCTCATAGCCGCGACGCGACACGTCGGCCGTGGGGGCGATGCGCTTCTTCCACGACGCGGGTGGCTTGAAGCGCGTATCCGCCATCTTGAGCGGCGCGAACACGCGGCGCTCTAGGAACACATCGAGCTTCTCGCCGCTGATGCGTTCGATGGCCAGCCCCAGCGTGATGGCGCCGAGGTCGGAGTAGACGAAACACTTGCCGGGGGCACAGGCGAGGGGCGTCTCGAGCACGACCGTACGGGCCTGCGCCGGCGTGCTGGCCTCGCGCCACAGCAGGCGCCCCGCCGGGAGCCCCGAATGGTGCGTGAGCAGATGGCGCATGGTCACGGCGTCCTTGCGGGCGCCGCGGAATTCGGGGAGATAGCGCTGGACTGGCGCGTCGAGGTCGAGCTTGCCCTCGTCGAACAGGATCATCGCGGCGGTGGTGACGCCGACGACCTTGGTCAGCGAGGCCACATCATACACGGTCTGGTCGGTGGTCACGGCGGGGGCCGTGGCCGTCCAGCCGATGCGCCCGAAGCCCTTCTGCAGGATCGAGAAGCCTCCGCGGCCCACGACGACGGCCGCGCCCGGGAAGCCGCCACCTTTGATGCCCTTGGTGACCACCCGATCGATGGTCGCCAGGCGCTCGGCCGACATGCCCACGGCGGCCGGCTCCCGCGAGGGGAGTCGGTCATCGGGGGCGATGAGCAGCGCAGCAGCGAACAGCAGAGGGAGCACAGCGGACCAAAGAAGAAGAAACGGGCCGGGCAGCGCGTGCGTAGGTAAACGCCAATACCCCTCCCGGGTCAAGACGAGCTCGGGCGGCGGTGGCAACCCTTTGGCGCGATCGGGGTGACCAAATGGACGAGAACATGATGGCACCGGACCTCGAACTGATCCAACGCTCCGTCGCGGGCGACGAGTTGGCCATGCGCCAACTCTGGTCGACGCACGCCCCGCGCATCGACGCGGTGGTGCGGCGCTTGGTCGGCGATCCCGATCTCGCCCAAGATGTGGCGCAGGAAGTCTGGATCCAGATCTTCAAGGCATTGCCGTCGTACCGGGGTGACTCACGCTTCTCGACGTGGGCGCACCGGATCGCGGTGAACCGGACGTTGAACGCGCTCCGCTCAGCGCGGCGCTTGCAAGTGAGCGAGGTCGAGATCCAGGAAGACTCGGCGATGGTCGATCATGATGGGGAGCGGGCCGTGCTCGCGGCCACCATCGACTCGGCGGTGCAGCAGTTATCGCCGGGGGCACGCACGGTGTTCGTGTTGCACGATGTGGAAGGGTACACGCACGAGGAGATCGCCACGGAGCTGGGCATCACGTCGGGCGGTTCGAAGAGTCAGTTGTTCAAAGCACGAGCCAAGCTGCGTCGGTTGCTTGCGCACCTCGTGGATGCACCATCGCCGACTAAGGAATCAGGCTATGCAACACCTCTCAGCTGAACGGATCGCGGCACTCGCCGACGAACCGGCGACGTTGGCCGAACGCTCTCACCTCGCCGCGTGTGCGCTGTGCACCGGTGAGCTGGGCGTCGCGCAACGTCTCGTCCGCTTGGCCATCGCCGATGTGCCGACGTTCGAAGCACCGATCTCGTCGTGGGACCGCTTAGCTCCGGCGCTCCGCGCTGAAGGACTCATCAACGCGGCGGCGATGCCTCCGCGCGTAGACACCACGGTGCGCGACATCCGCACGGCGCGGTTGTCTCGTTGGCGGCAGGTCGCGCAGGCCGCGGCCGCGGTGGCGTTCATGTTGGGCGGCGTGGCCGTGGGCCGCGCCCGTGTGCGTGTCGAGCCGGCGTCCCCGTCATC
>JBEIVF010000003.1:0-29507 GCA_040374005.1 Gemmatimonadaceae bacterium
GAGAAGCACGAGAGGGCACGAGTAGCACAGGTAAGATAGTGATAAGTTTGGCGGGGGGTTCCCCTATTGGAGGCTTCTATGCCGGCTGACTTGCTGTTTTCGCTCGTTAATCCATCGACTTTTCCGGCGTGGGGGTTGTTGCTCTTTGCGCCGCGGTGGAAGTGGACGTTGCCGTTCGTGCGGTTCGTGGTGATCCCGGCGTTGGCGGCCGTGTACGTGGGGATCTTGCTCACCAAGTGGGGGGAGGGTGAGGGGGACTTCATGTCGCTGGCGGGCGTGATGGCGTTGTTCGACGCGCCCTATGGGGTCGTGGCGGGGTGGGCGCACTACCTCGCGTTCGACCTGTTCGTCGGCGCGTGGATCGTGGAGGATGCGCTGAAGCGCGGAGCGCCGGCGTGGCTGCGGATGGTGCCGTTGCCGCTGACGTTGATGTTCGGGCCGGCGGGGTTGCTGTTGTACTTGGCGGGGCGGACGGTGGTGCCAGTGCGGGGCGCGCTTACTTTCGCTTGAGCAGCGGCTTCAGGAAGTGCCCCGTATGACTCTCCTTCACCTTCGCCACCACCGCCGGCGGCCCCTCGGCGACGATCGTCCCACCGCGCACACCACCCTCCGGCCCTAGATCCACGATCCAGTCGGCCGTCTTGATCACGTCGAGGTTGTGTTCGATCACGAGCACCGTGTTTCCGCGATCCACGAGGCGATGGAGCACGTCGAGCAACATGCGGACGTCCTCGAAGTGCAAGCCAGTGGTCGGCTCGTCGAGGATGTACAGCGTACGCCCCGTGTCGCGCTTGCTGAGTTCAGTCGCCAGCTTGACGCGTTGCGCCTCGCCGCCTGACAACGTGGTCGCGCTCTGGCCGAGGTGGATGTACCCGAGCCCGACGTCATTCAGCGTCTTGAGCTTCTGTGCGATGCGCGGCTGGTTCTCGAAGAAGGTGTAGGCGTCTTCGACCGTGAGATCCAGCACGTCGGCGATCGACAAGCCGCGGAAGCGCACTTCGAGTGTTTCGCGATTGTAGCGGCGGCCCTTGCACACATCGCAGGGCACGTACACGTCGGGCACGAAGTGCATCTCGATCTTGACCAATCCGTCGCCTTCGCACGACTCGCAGCGGCCGCCCTTCACGTTGAACGAGAAGCGCCCGGGGCCGTAGCCGCGCAGCTTGGCCTCGCTCATCTCGGCGAACAGATCGCGAATGGGCGTGAACAGTCCGCTGTACGTGGCGGGATTGGAACGCGGCGTGCGACCGATCGGCGTCTGGTCGATGTCGATGACCTTATCCAGATGCTCGATGCCCGACACGCGGTCGTGGCGCCCTGGGATCACCCGCGCGCGGTAGAAATGGCGCGCCAGTGATCGGTGCAGGATGTCCTCGACCAACGTCGACTTGCCCGAGCCAGACACGCCCGTCACCGCGACGAACAACCCCAGCGGGAACTCGGCCGTCACTTCGCGCAGATTGTGCTCGCGTGCGCCTTCGATGCGCAGCACGCGCTTGGGATCGCGCTCACGGCGCGGGCCTGGACGATCGATGGTCCGCTCGCCGCGCAGGTACATGCCCGTGAGCGAATCGGGCGTCGCGACGACTTGATCGTACGTGCCCTCCGCGATCACCATGCCGCCATGCTTACCCGCGCCGGGGCCCAGATCGATGATGTGATCGGCCGCGCGCATGGTGTCTTCGTCGTGCTCCACGACGAGCACCGTGTTGCCGAGGTCGCGCAGCTGCTCCAACGTGCGCAACAAGCGCTGATTGTCGCGCTGGTGCAGCCCGATGGACGGCTCGTCGAGGATGTACAACACGCCGACCAAGCGTGACCCGATCTGCGTGGCCAAGCGAATGCGCTGGGCTTCGCCGCCCGACAATGACTCGGCCGAGCGATTGAGCGTGAGGTAGTCGAGGCCGACGTCGTCGAGGAAGCGCAAGCGATCAGCGACTTCCTTGAGGATCGGGCCCGCGATGTCGGGCTCAAGGCCCGGATGCCCTGGCGACCGCACCGGGATCGACCGCGCGTGCTCGAGCGCGTCATGCACCGACAGCTCGACGAACTCCCCGATGTTGCGGCCATGCACGGTGACGGCGAGCGACTCGGGCTTCAGGCGTCGTCCTTCGCAGTCGGCGCAGGGCGACACCACCATGTACGCCTCGAGCTCGACGCGCACGCCATCAGACGTGGTCTCGGCGTAGCGGCGCTGCACGTTGGAGAGGATGCCCTCCCACTTGGCGTCGCCTTCCTTGGCCGTCTTCTTCTTCTCGCCGTAGAGCAGCGCGTCGCGCACCTTCGGCGGCAGCTGACCCCACGGAGTATTGAGCTCGAACTTGAGCTGCTTGGCCAACCCCGGCAGGATCACACGACGCAAATACCCATCGGGCTCTCCCCACGGCAGTACCACGCCCTCAAGGATCGTGATGCTGGGATCGCCGAGGATCAGCTCGGGCGACACTTCACGCCGAGTGCCGAGCCCCGCACACGAGGCGCAGGCCCCGAACGGCGAGTTGAACGAGAAGTGCCGCGGCTCCAGCTCGGCCATCGAGATGCCGCAGTCGGGGCACCCGTACTTCTCACTGAACAACTGCGTGCCGCCCACGCTGTCGTGGCGGCGTACCTCAACTAGGCCATCAGCCAAGCGCAGGGCGGTCTCGAGCGAGTCGGCGAGACGGCCGCGGTCTTCGAGGCGCGCCTGCAGGCGGTCGACCACCACCGAGACATCGTGGTTCTGCCGGCGATTCAGCGTGGGCGGTTCGGCCAGCTCAATGAGCGCGCCGTCCACGTACGCGCGTACGAACCCCTGCTTGCGGGCCGACTCGAACATCTCCTTGAACTCGCCCTTGCGGCCGCGCACCAGGGGCGCGAGCACTTCGATACGAATGTCGCGCGGCCAGCTGAGCACGATGTCGGCGATCTGCCCGGGGCTTTGCCGCTCGACGGCGCGGCCGCACTGGGCGCAGTGCGGCGTTCCGCAGCGCGCGTACAGCAGGCGCAGGTAGTCGTAGATCTCGGTGACGGTGCCGACCGTGGAGCGCGGGTTGGAGCCCGCCGACTTCTGCTCGATGGCGATGGCCGGCGACAAGCCCTCGATGGCGTCCACATCGGGCTTCTCCATCAGCCCGAGGAACTGGCGCGCGTAGGCCGACAGCGACTCGACGTAGCGGCGCTGCCCTTCGGCGAAGATCGTGTCGAACGCGAGCGACGACTTCCCCGAGCCCGACAGGCCGGTGATCACGGTCAGTTTGCCGCGCGGGATCGCGACGTCGATGTCGCGCAGGTTGTGTTCCCGCGCACCGCGGACGATCAGGGCATCAGTGGCCATAGCCCTCTAAGGTGGCCCGTGGGCCGCCGGGCTTCAAGCTGTCCGGTCAGGTGGGGCAGCAGGTCGGGGCTTCCGCCGAGCGCCCGGGGACTAGATTTGAGGGGTCGTCTTCCCCTTCCCTGTCCCGCCGCGATGCAGAGCACCGACGCCCTCGTTGTGATGACCACGGTCTCGTCTGAGGACGAGGCGGTCACCCTGATCCGGGGCCTCTTGGACCAACGGCTGGTCGCCTGTGGTACCATCGTTCCCGGGGTTCGCTCGCTGTACCGCTGGGAAGGGAAGGTCGCGGACGAACGGGAAGTCATCGTCCTGCTGAAGACCCGCTCGGCCCGTCTGGAGGCCCTCGAAGTGGCCTTCGGCACGCTCCACCCGTACAAAGTGCCTGAACTGTTGGCCCTCCCTGTGGAGGCCGGCAATGCTAAGTATCTCGGCTGGCTTTCGGCCGAGACGGTCCTCTCGCTGAGTTGATGTGACTGCTTCATCGCCCGAAGATCCGCGCCAGCTCCCCCTCGGTGAGACCGAGGGGGCGCCGCTCGTGCCGCCGCAGGACGACCCGATCGCGTTGGCCATGGCGGCCGGCGAACGGTCGCTGGCGCGTACCGATCTCGTTGCCGCTCGCGATGCGTTCCGGAGCATCCTCGCGACCGAGCCGACGAACGTGCGGGCGCGGCTCCGCGTCGCGCAGGTGCTGGACCGCATGGGGAACCCGGACGCGGCCATCGCCGAGCTCGACAAGGCCATTGCGACGGCGCCCGACAACGTGGCGTTGCTGGTGGGCCGCGCCTCGTTGAACAGCGCCCGGCTCAAGTACGACCTGGCCGAAGGCGACTTGAAGAAGGCGATGAAGCTCACCGACTCCAACTGCGATGTGTTCACGCAGCTCGGGGTGCTACTGTGTCGCCGCGCCAAGTGGCGTGAGGCGATCGAACCGCTCCGTCGGGCCGTGGAGCTCGATCCGTCGCAGTCCGCGCCGCACTACCACTTGGGCGAAGCGTACAACCATGTGGATCAGCTCGACTTGGCGCGAGCGGCCTACGAGCGCGCGACGGACTTGGACCCAGACAACTGGCGCGCGATGAAGGGCCTCGGGGTGGTGTTGGATCGGCTGTCGCGCCCAGTGGAGGCCGCGGTAGCGTATCGTCGCTCGCGCGAGGTGCAGAAGGCGTGACCACGACCGTCGCGCAGCGCACCGGCCATCAGGCGCATCAGCGGCGTCATCACGCTCGACGTGCGCCCGGCATATCGCTCTCGGCATGCCGATCCCTTCGGCGGGACCGCGAGGGCCTGGGAGATGGCGTTCTTCTTCGGACTCGCGGCGGTCGTGTACATCGTTGCCACCGTGGTCCTGCTGCGGGTCGCGCAGCGCCGTCTGGAACGCATTGAACGATGATGACCAAACCTCGCTACACCCGTGCGGTCTTTCCGCGCCTCGAGCCGGCCACCGAAGCCGACATCCCGTCGCTGATCACGCTGAACAACATGTTCGCGCCGGAGGGCAAGACGTTGCCGCGCGACGAGCTGTTCGCGTTCAACCACCTGCACGACTACTGGGTCCTCCGTGGTGAGACCGGCGTGGTGCTGGGCATGGTCGCGCTCGACGAGTACTCGCCGTCGCTGGTCGAGCTGGTATCGCTGGCGGTCGATCCGTCGGTGCGCGGCCGCGGCTACGGCAAGCTGTTGATCGACGCGGCCTGCGACTTGGCCGAGGGGCGCGGGTATCCCGAGATCTTCGCCGTGTCGTTCGCCGACGAGCTCTTCCTCGGCGCCGGATGGGAACGGGCCAAACTGGATCTGTACCCCGAGAAGGTCTCGCGCTACACGAAGATCGACCGCGAGGAGCTGGTGGTGGGCGAGAAGCACTGCTTCCGACGGGTGTTCTAGCGGCTCCCCCACGGTGAAGCGTCGTGGGGGCACCGTGAGGGGCTGGGGCCTGATCGGCGCGGCCGTGACACCCACTGACGCCGCGGCGGTGATGGCATCAGGACTGTGACCGCGGTCCAGTCGTTGATTCGCACTGCGCCCCCGAGGACCAACGCGGCACCTAGCGCGCGAGCACCGCGTTCACATAGGCCGAATCACCGGTCACCTCACGGTCGAGTACTGGCGTGAGCCACGCCGGGATCGCGACCGCGGCATCGACGGCCGGGAGTTCGACCTCGGCGAGCACCAGCTCACGATCGGTGAACACATCGATCTCCCACACGAGCGCGCCGTGGGGCACGCGATACCGCACCTTGGTGAGCCGGCGACCCACGGTAAGCGGCCAGAGCGCCGCGAAGAGCGCCGCGTCACACTCCTCCTCGAGTTCGATCCGCGCGATGCCGCGCCCGCCCTTCACGGTGCGGTGATGACGCACGACGTCACCGTCCGCTGTGCGCCGCAAGCGCTCGGTGATCACGCGGCCGGGGAGATACCCCTGCTCCATCACGAGCCGCACCGCATCCGGCGGCACCGCCGGGACCGCGCGCAAGAGATACTTGCGCTCGATCTCGATCGTGCCGCCGGACTCAGACGGATCTACCACCACGCGCGGAACGGCTTCCAATACGGGAAGCCATCATCGAAGTCGTCCCACGTGGGCGTCGTCGTGGGACGCGCACCCCGCTCCAGCGGCTGCTTGATCTCGTAGTTGTCGGGCGGCGTGGCGCCGAGGAGATGCTCCACGAAGTAGTCCCACCGACGGCGGATGAAGTACGGCTCGTTGAGCCCGTGATTGCGGTTCGGCGCCCACACCATATCGAACGAGCGGTTGCCCTTGATGAGTTCGTCGATCACTTGCACCGTCATCGCGGGATGGACGTTGTCGTCCATGTCGCCATGCATCAACATGAGGCGGCCCTTGAGGCTCTTGGCCATCAACTGGTTGGCGGAGTTGGCGAAGTTGTCGGTGCGACGCACGGTGTCGCGCACCATCAGGCCCTGGTACTTCTCGGCCCAGTAGATGTTATACGAGCGGTTGTCGTGGTTGCCCGCGCCGCTCACGGCCACATGGAAGAAGTCGGGGAAGCGCAGGATCGCGTCGGTGGACGCGAAGCCACCTCCTGAATGCCCGAAGATGCCTACGCGGTCCAGGTCGACGAAGGGATGCCGCGCGGCGAGCTGCTTGATCGCCGCCATGTGATCCGGCAAGCCGTTGTCGCCGAAGAAGCCGTAATAGTTGTCGTGGAAGGCCTTGGAGCGGAGCGGCGTGCCCAAGTGATCGATCTGCACGACGATGAAGCCGAGCTCGGCGAGCGCATGGGGCTCTCCACCGTTCTTGAAGCTCCACGATCCTACCGAGCCCACCTGCGGGCCCGGGTAGATGTGCGAGATGATGGGGTACTTCTTGGTGGGATCGATGTTCGGCGGCAGGTACATCACGCCGTAGATGTCGGTGATGCCATCGCGGGCCTTGGTGGTGAACACCTGACCGGGGCGCCAACCGATCTCCGCGAGGCGCGTGACATCGGCCTTCTCGAGCGTGCGGATCACCGCACCCGTGGCGGCGCTGCGGAGCACCGTGGTCGGGGCCTTCTCCACTGTGGAGTAGCTGTCGACGAAGTACTTCCCGCTCGGGCTGAACGAGATGACGTGGTGCTCGTCCTCCGGCGTCAGCAGCGTGAGCCCACTGCCGTCGAAGTTCACGCGGTACAGCTTGGGATAGTACAAGAACCCATCGCGCCCGCGACCGGTGAAGTAGATCTGCTTGGCCGCTTCGTCGACGTGCGAGATCATGCCCACCTGCCAATCACCCGACGTGAGCTGCGCCGTCGGCTGCGGCGTGAGATTCATCGTCGAGCCATTGACCGGGGTCATCGTCGGTACGCCACGGCCATCGAAGCGATACAGATGCCCCCAGCCATCGCGCTCCGACCACCAGAAGGCGTGCGCGCGATCCTTGGTGACGTAGAACGACGCGGGGTCCTGCGGGTTGGCGATCTCGACGTACGTCTTGCCGGTGTCGCGCGCGATGATGCGCGATTCGCCGGTGGCCGCATCCACGGCGGCGAGGTAGGCCGCTTTGGAGCCGCGCATGAGCCACGAGAGGTACACCGCGTCGGACCCGTTCGTCCACACGGAGTCACGCACGGAGCCGCCGAGCGAGAGCAGGTTGGGACGCCCCGGTAACTTGGCTTCGATGTTGGCCTTGGAGGTCACATCGAGGATATGCACGCGCGGATACGGGACGGCGGTGTCGCCGGGCAACGCATAGGGCTGCGAGAAATGGCGCGGCCGCTGCGTGGTGTAGGAGATGTAGTGGTGGTGCGCGACGTAGCGCTCGTCGAGGCGGTGCACGACGAGCTTCTTGGAGTCGGGCGACCACGCCAAGTTCGGGGCGCGCGTATCCGGGCCGGGGCGCTGCAACTGCGAGGGCCGCGGCTCGGTCAGTCCGTAGCCATTGAATTCTGCGCCATCGGTGGTGAGCTGGACCGAGTCGGCCTTGGTGGCCGCATTGCGGATCCACACGTTGCGCTGATGCACGAAGGCCTCGAGGCGCTTGTCGGGCGAGCGGACGAAGCGTCCCCGCGCGGGGAGCGTGTCGCCGAGCGTGCACTGATACGCGGTGATGTCACAGGTGAAACGCTTGCGCACCGCATTGAACTCGATGCGGCGCTCATCGTCCCCATCGTTGGCGAACGTGAAGGTCTGGAAGGGGAGCGCGTTGCCGTCGAAAGCCGTGTCGGACGCCACGGTCATGGCCCGCGCCAGGCGACCATGGTCGAACAACAGCCGCCGCCCGTTGGCGGCGGGATCGACCAGCACGAACTCCGCCCCGACCGCCGTCTTGTTCCGGTACCAGAACCGATTACCGTCGCGCATCCACTGCGGCGACACTTGATCGCCGCTGACGAGGCGAGTGGTGTTCCAGTTGAGCAGCTGCTCCGCGCGCGAGTACGAGACCTGCGCGCCAGCGACCGGGGCCGCGAGGAGGAGGGCGGCCGCTAGGACCAGCGGACGACGTGACGACATGGGACGAGCTCCAGTGAAAGGAAAGTGCACTGGGCCAAGTGTACGTGGGCGGGCGGCGGCGCGGAAGGCAGGCCGCACCCGGCAGTGCTACCTTCCAGCATGACTGATGCCGCGCACTGGGTCCAGCTCCGCACCTTCAGCTCCGGCTTCGAGGCCGAGCAGGCGAAATTAGTGCTGGAGGAAGAAGGTATTCCGGCCCTCATCCAAGGGCACATGGTCGGCTTCTTCGGGGGGGCGCATCAAGGCCCCGTGATCGGCGGCGTGAAGCTCAGCGTCCCCTCGCCCGAAGTGGACCGCGCCGAAGCGCTGCTCGACGACGTCGGGGTCTGACCGCCCGTCGTGAGCGCAGCGCCTAGGCCGCGCTCACACCCCAGCCACACGACGTGCAGAACCGCGCCCCGGGCCCGGTGATGGCGGCGCCGCACTGCCGGCAGTCGCCACCGAGGTACCCGCCGCACGTCGAGCAGTAGGTCGCATCGGGCTCGGGGGCGACGGTATCGCAGGTCCGGCACGGGAGGGCGCGCGCGCGCGCCGACTGCACCAAGGCCTCGATCCGATCCTCACTGACCGCGCCACCAGCGGCGACGGCATCAGCCGCCCGCATGGCGACGAGGGCCTGCGCCGTGTAGTCCGACTTGAGCGTGGCATAGTCGTCGTCAGACAACTTGCCCGTGGCGCGATCGAACTCGATCTCGCGGAGCGCCTGCACCGCACTGTCGCGCTGGGTGTCCGCGAGTGGACGCGCGCGCGAGGTGACCTCCCACGAGCCGACCCCCTCACCCGTGAGGAGTGGCAGTAGCACGAATACGAGTGCAACGGCGGCGATCGCGGCACCGACCACGAGTGGTGTCATTCGTCCTCTCCTCCATCATCACGCACGGCCGCGGCCAACCGGGCCAGCTCGTCGTCGGTGCCGCCCGCGGCCACCGGGAGCGTGCTGACAGCAGCCACCGCGGCCGCGCGCGCTGTCCAGCGCTTCAACAACAGCGTGAGCCCGGCGGCGCCAGTGGCCAAGGCCACGAACGGCATGACGTAGCCCGCCCAATTGAACCCCGTCTTCTTGGGCGCCATCAAGACTTGTTCGCCGTACACCGCGGTGAATGCGTCGAGGATCTCGTCGGCCGTGTGCCCGCCGTCGATCAAGCCCACGACATCACGGTGCATCGCGGGGCTCAGCGGACATGTGAAATCCGTCGTGCGGCACGTGTAAATGTCGAGCGAACAGCCACACATGCACTTGAGGCGGTGCTCGAGCGCATCACGCGCTTCGATCGTGAGCTGCGGCGTGGCACCCGCCTTGGCGGTGAGCTTCACCGGACGATACGCGCCCTGATCCATGGGCGCGAAGTTCTGCACCGGTTGCTCGACCGCCTGCATCATCATGAACGACGACGCCGCGATGAACTCCCGACGCCTCACGACGCAGCCCCCACGGCCTGCGGCTTCATCTCGGCCGCGTAGCCGCTCTCGCGCGTGATGCGATCGGCCTGCGGCCACATCACGATGAGGCCGCCGAGGGCCATGATGATCCCGCCCCACCACACCCACACCATCAGCGGGTTGAAGGTCACGCGGATCTCGGCCACCGGATCGTCACTGCCCGGCGGCGCGCCCGCGAACACCATGTACACGTCCTGACCCGCCGTTTCGAGGATGCCCACTTCCGTGGACGGCTCGAACGTGTTGCGGTCGAAGGCGTCCACGTGCTGCCGCTTCTCGGAACGGATGAGTGGCTGCACCACGCCGTTCTTCTCCGGGCGGAGCGCGACGGCCAACACCTTGCGGTTGAGCGCCTCGAAGTACGACACGCCCTGGCTGGTGAACTTCCACTCATCGCCCCACGGATCGGTGGCGGTGAAGGACTCGCCCGCCTTGAGTTGCACGTCGAACTCCTTCTTGAACGCCGCGCCCGCGAGCGCCGCGAACATCACCACCACCCCGAAGTGCACGATGTACCCGCCGTAGCGACGACGGTTGCGCCCGATCAAACGGAGCGCCGCCACCGGCCACGACTCGCCGTGGATCGTGCGCCGCGCGCCCAGCCCCTTCACGAACTCCTGACTGATGGTCGTGATGACGAAGCCGCCGATCGTGTAGCAGACCAACGCGTACACGTCCCGCATGCCGAGCGCGAGCAACACCGCACCCGTCGCGAGACCGCCGAACAGCGGCATCGTGAACTGCCGTTGCAGGTTCTTCGGTGACGCTCGGCGCCACGCGATCAGCGGCCCGACACCCGTGAGCGCCATCAAGAGCAGCGCCAACGGGATGTTCACCGCGTTGAAGAACGGCGCGCCCACCGTGATCTTCTCGCCGCGCACCCACTCGGAGAGGATGGGGAACAACGTGCCCCACAGCACCGAGAATGCGATGCCGATCAGTACGAGGTTGTTGTACAAGAACGCCGCTTCGCGCGAGAGCATCGACTCGAGCTGCGCCGGCGTCTCCAAGTCCTTGAGGCGCGTGCTCACCAGCACGGCCGAGACGACGAACGCGATGACCAACGCGACGAGGAACCAGTTGCCCACCCCGCTCTGCGCGAAGGAGTGCACGGACTGGATGACGCCCGAGCGCGTGATGAACGTGCCGAGGATGGCCAAGAGGAACGTGCTCACCACCAGCGTCACGTTCCACTTACGCAGCATGCCGCGCTTCTCTTGGATCATGATCGAGTGCAAGAACGCCGTGCCCGTGAGCCACGGGAGCAACGAGGCGTTCTCGACGGGATCCCACATCCACACGCCGCCCCATCCGAGCTCGACGTACGCCCACCACATGCCGAGCACGATACCGATCGTCAAGAAGAACCACGACACCAACGCCCACTTGCGCACCGCGCCCAACCACTCGGCGTCGAGCCGCCGCGTGATCAACGCCGCGATCGCGAAGGCGAACGGAACGGTGGTCGCGACATAGCCCAAGTACAGATTGGGCGGATGGATGGCCATCGCCGGGATCTGCAGCTGCGGATTCAAGCCGCGGCCATCCGGCGGCGGGAACGGCAAACGCTCGAACGGATTGGACGCGATCGCCGTGGTGACCAGGAAGAACACCAACGTCGTCGCCATCGTCCCGGTGACCCACGGCATCAACACGCGGTGTTGCGACCGATTGGCGAACACCGCGATGGCCCCGTACATCGACAGGATCAGGCACCAGAACAGCATCGAGCCGGCCTGGCCACCCCAGAACGCGGAGAACTTGTACACCGTCGGCAAGTTGAGCGACGTGTACTGCGCCACGTACGAGAGGGAGAAATCACTCTGCAGGAGCGCGGTCCACAGCCCGAGCGAGGACAGCACCACGAATCCGAAGGCCGCGTACGTCGCACGCTCGCCACTGGCGACCAGATCGGGACGACGCAGCGCCCCGCCCGCGAACGACACCAGCCCGCTCCAGGTCGCCATCAACAAGGCGACCCAGAGCGACAACTCACCGAGGAGGATCACGTCTTCGGGGGTGCGGTCATCACCTGCTGGTAGCCCTCAGGCGGCGCGCTCTCGAAGCGCGAACCGCACTTGGCCAGCAGGGTCGTCGCTTCGAACGTCCCGTCGCGGCCAAGGCGGCCCTCAACGACGACATCAGCGCTGTCGGAGAACGTGTCGGGGATCAAGCCGCGGTACACGACCCGCAGCTCCTTCGTCCCGTCGGTCACCTGGAAATCGACCTCGCGCCCACCCGGGGCGCGCTTGATCGTGCCCGGCACCACGCGGCCGCCCATCTTGACTCCCGTCTCGTGGAACGAGGGGTCATCGATGACCTTCGCGTGCAACTCCGCGGGCATCAGATAATACGTCGCGGTGGCCTCGAGGCTGCTCGCCATCAGCCACCCCGCGGTTCCCAGCACGAGCGCGCCACCAATCAGGAATTTCGTCTTCGGCGTCATCCGTCGGCCCTCCGGCCTAGGTCCAGCGTTCCCCCCTGCGATGCGATCCGTCGCACCCGCGCCATCACCGTTTCCAACTCGGCTTCGGCCCGTTCCCGCTCTCCCTCGGTCCAATGCCGCGACTCGCGATTCCGTTCGCGAACACGGTCGCGCCTCTCATCGATCAACGTTCGGAGGACGAGATGCGAGCGGCGATCGGAGGACGGAGAGGTCATAGGGGTCTGGGGATAATATAGCGAACGCCCGCCCGCCCAGTCGGGTAGGTCGTGCTCAGCGGACCGCGTGTAACGCCGCCACCCCGGCGGCCGTCCCCAGCGCGTCCCACACGAGGTCCTTCTTGCTGAAGCGCCCCGTCACGCGCCCATCACATATCTCCCGCCCGAGCCCGAAGGCGGCGGAGGTCGCGGCGCCGATCCGCAGCGAGGCACCGTGGCCATTGCTCTCGCGGGCCAAGCCGTAGCCCACGCCCTGGATGACGGCGGACGCCGCGACATGCATCCATTTATCCGAAGCGAACCATCGGTCCGCTGGTACGGTCTGCCGGCCGCCGAGCGAGAACGCGAGCACCAACGCCCACTTCATGGTCGATCCTCCGCCCACGCGAGCGTGGCGCGTACGGCCCGATGCCACCCCACGAGCCCATCGCGCGCCAGATCGCTGCGGGTGGGCAAGAAGCGCTGGTAGCGACGCGGCGCGACGAAGTCATCCGCATCGCGCCACAGGCCGATCGCCACACCGGCCAAGGCGGCGGCCCCGAGCGCGGTGATGTCCACCGAGGACGGCCGCTCCACGGGCACGCCGAGGACATCACTCTGGAACTGCATCAGCCAGTCGTTGTGCGTGGCACCGCCGTCCACGCGGAGCACATCGAGCGGGACCTCGGTGCCGGTGCGCATCGCGGCCAACACCTCGGCCGTTCCGTACGCCATGGCCTCGAGCGCGGCGCGCACGAAATGCGCCCGCGTGGTCCCGCGGGTCAGGCCCACGATGGTCCCCCGCGCCTCGGCGTTCCAATGCGGTGCGCCTAGCCCCGTGAGGGCCGGCACGAAGTACACGCCGTCATTGGACGCGAGTGACGCCGCCAAGGCCTGCGTCTCGCTCGCCCGCTCGATGAGCTGGAGCCCGTCGCGCAACCACTGGATGGCCGCGCCGGCGATGAAGATGCTCGCCTCGACGGCATACGCGGGCTCGCCGCGCGGCCCACACGCCACCGTGGCCAACATGCCCTGCGCGGGATGCGGACGCTGCGCCCCGGTGTGCAACAACAGGAAGGCACCCGTGCCGTACGTGTTCTTCGCCCCGCCGGCGCGCACGCACCCTTGGCCGAACAACGCCGCTTGTTGATCGCCCGCCACGCCGCGGATCGGCAACGCCACGCCGAGGTGCTCGGCAGCCGCGGTGCCGAAGCCCCCCGACGACGGACGCACCTCAGGCAGCAAGCGCAGCGGCACACCGAAGAGCGCGCACAACTCCTCGGACCACGCCAACGTGTTGATGTCGAACAGCATCGTGCGCGACGCGTTGGTGGGATCGGTGGCGTGGACGGCACCATTGGTGAGTCGCCAGATCAACCACGCGTCCACCGTGCCGGCGAGCAGATCCACCGTCTGCCCTCCGGCGCGTTCGGCGAGGATCCACTCGAGCTTGGTGGCCGAGAAGTACGGATCGATGACCAAGCCGGTGCGCGCGCGGATGTCATCGGCGCGCGCCGCGAGCGCCTCGCAGCGCGCCGCCGTGCGGCGGTCCTGCCACACGATGGCCGGCCCCACGGGCTCACCGCTGGTGCGGTCCCACACGATGACCGTCTCGCGCTGATTGGTGATGCCGATGGCCTCGGGCGTGACGCCCGCGGCGGCGATCGCTTCGCGCCCCGCCGCCGTGATCGCCGCGAACAACTCGTGCGGGTCGTGCTCGACCCACCCCGGCCGGGGGAACGACTGCGTGATCTCGCGATACCCGCGGCCAACGACCGTCCCTGCGCGATCGACCACGATGGCCGTGGAGCCCGTGGTGCCTTGATCGAGTGCCAAGATGTAGGTCACACTCACTCCCAGTGGAAGGGGGGACGATGCACGCCGCCGTCGGTGATGATCGCCGTGATCAGCGCGGCCGGCGTGACATCGAACGCGGGGTTCCACACGGCCACGCCGTCAGGGGTCACCGCGGCGCCCGCGAGACGGCGGACTTCGTCGGGATCCCGGTGTTCGATCACGATCGCGGCGCCCGTGGGCGTGGCCCGATCGACGGTGGACGAGGGCGCGAGCACGTAGAAGGGCACGCCGTGTGCGCGCGCAGCGAGCGCTAACGCGTACGTCCCGATCTTGTTGGCGGTGTCGCCGTTGGCCGCGATCCGATCCGCGCCCACCAACACGGCATGCACCGGATGCGTGGCCATGTACGCGGCGCTCATCGCATCGGTGATGACGGTGACCGGCACGCCCGCCCGCTGCAACTCCCACGCGGTGAGCCGCGCGCCCTGCAACAACGGCCGCGTCTCATCGGCGACGACATGGATGCCCCGCCCGGCCGCGTGCGCCGCGTACACCGGCGCGAGTGCCGTGCCGAGGCCAGAGGTCGCGAGCCCGCCCGCATTGCAATGCGTGAGCACCACCGCCGGATCGGGCAGCAGCGCCAGGGCGTGGGCCCCGATGGCCGCTGACATCGCGAGATCCTCGGCGTGGATGTCGCGCACCTCGGCCACGGCCGCCTGCGCGATGGCCGCGCCGTCCCCACGCGTTCGCGCCACGCGAGCGAGCACGCGCTCCACCGCCCAACGCAGATTCACCGCGGTGGGCCGCGCAGCAGCGACGCGCGCGCCCACCGCGAGCAGGTGGAGCTGCGCGGCGCGCGCATCGAGCGCGACGTAGTCCTGCGCGGCGATGGCCAGCGCGGCCGCGCCGGCGATGCCGATCGCGGGGGCCCCACGCACCGCGAGGGTGTGGATCGCGTCGATGACGTCGTCGACGCTGTGCAGATCGCGCTCGACGTACGTGCTCGGCAATGCCCGCTGGTCGATGATGCGCACCGACCGCGCATCGGCGGCGAGCATCACCGGCACCAGCGGCTCCTTCATCACTGGCCGGTGAACACGGCCGGGCGCTTCTCCAGGAAGGCCGTCGTGCCCTCGCGCATGTCGTCCGATGCCGTGAGCACGCCGAACTGCTGCGCTTCGACGGCCAGCCCCGCCACGAGGCCGTGCTCGGCCCCGATGTTCACCGCTTCGATCACCGCCGCCAGCGCGAGGGGCGCTTGTGCGGCCATCGTCGTGGCCAGCGCCCGCGCGGCGTTGAGCAGCTCGGCCGCCGGCACCACCTTATTGACCAACCCGATCCGATACGCCTCGGCCGCGTCGATCATCTCAGCGCTCAGCAACAGCTCGAGTGCCCGGCCGCGCCCCACGAGGCGCGGCAGTCGCTGCGTACCGCCGTAGCCCGGTCCGAGGCCGAGCTTCACCTCGGGTTGCCCGAACTTGGCGTTCTCGGCCGCGAGGCGGATGTGGCAGGCCATCGCCAACTCACAGCCACCGCCGAGCGAGAAGCCGTTGACGGCCGCGATGGTGGGCTTGGGCGAGGTCTCGAACAAGCGGAACACCTCCTGACCGAACTGCGAGATGCGTTGCGCCTCGACGGCCGTGGCCCGGTTGAGTTCGCTGATGTCAGCGCCGGCCACGAAGGCGCGTCCGGCCCCCGTGAGGATCACGGCGGCCACATCGTCGCGGCGACGGCAGTCGGTGATGGCCTCGCCCAGCGCACCGATCAGGGCGGCGTTGAGGGCATTGAGCTTGTCAGGGCGATTGACGGTGAGCGTGGCGATGCGATCGCGCACCTCAACGAGCAGGACGGGTTCGGTCATGGCGAGGGAGGTGAGTACGCGTCGAATCTAGCCACCGCCCGAGCTGGATGCCGCCCGGGTGGCTAGTTTTGCGAGGATGACGGCGCGGCTGGT
The DNA here is from genome assembly GCA_040374005.1 of Gemmatimonadaceae bacterium. Classification (GTDB taxonomy): domain Bacteria; phylum Gemmatimonadota; class Gemmatimonadetes; order Gemmatimonadales; family Gemmatimonadaceae; genus DASRAP01. The sequence continues at coordinate 16,095 of JBEIVF010000003.1, forward strand.
GCACCTCGCGGTGCGAGACTTCCGGAACATCGCATCGGCGGAGCTGCACGTGCCCGCCGATGGCGTGGTGCTCGTGGGCGACAACGGCCACGGGAAGACCAACGTGCTGGAAGCCGTGGCGTACTTGGCCATCCTCCGCTCGGTGCGGGATGCGCGCGACCGCGACCTGGTGCGGCACGGCGCCCCGGCATGGCACCTGCGGGCGACGCTCGCGGGGACGCCGATCCAGGAGCTCGCATTCGGCGCCGAGCGCACGACGGGTCGGAAGCGGATCTCGATCGATGGCGTGGTCACAACGCGGCAGGGCGATGCGCTGGGCGCGCTGCCGTCGGTGATGTGGTCGCCGGCCGATGTGTCGCTCGTGGCGGGAGGTCCCGGCGAGCGGCGCCACTATCTCGACGTGTTACTGGCGTTGTCGTCGCGCCCGTACCTGAGTGCGCTGCGCGGATACCGGGCGGCGTTGACGCGGCGGAACGCGGCGCTGCGCGAGGCCCAGCGCACGGGCCGCAACGCGAGTGCGGCGCACGTGTGGGAGCCGGCGCTGGCCGAGCAGGGTGCGGCGCTGGTGGCGCATCGCCGCGCGTGGGTCGCCGCGCAGTCGGACGACTTCGGGGCCCTGTGCGCGGCGATCGGTGAGCGCGCACCGGTGACATTGGCGTACGGCGGTGACGCGGCGGAGAGCGCCGATGTGGTGGCGACGCTGCGGACGCAGTTGGAGCGCGGCCGCGCGCGCGATCTGGCGCGCGGCGTGACGAGCAGCGGGCCGCACCGTGATGATCTCGTCATCGCGCTCGATGGCCGTGAGGTGCGGACGTTCGGCGCCGCGGGCCAGCAACGCACGGCGGCGATCGCGCTGCGCTTGGTGGCGGCGCGCACGTTGCGTGAGGCGTTGCAGACGCCGCCGGTGTTGCTGCTCGATGATCCGTTCGCCGAACTCGATGCGCGGCGCGCCGAGCGCACGTTGGAGTTGTTGGAGGGCGAAGGCTTGGGGCAGATCCTGTTGGCGGTGCCGCGCGCCGATGACATCCCAACGCGCTTCACGAAGTTCGCGCGCTGGGGTGTGCGCGATGGGGTGATCAGCGCATGAAGGAGCGCGGCGGCCCCGCGGAAGGGATCGGCGCATTGATCGCGCGGTTCCTCAAGGAACACGGTCATCAGGAGCGCGTGGATCAAGCGGCGATCCTCGGCGAGTGGGCGGCGATCGCCGGTCCGCAGATCGCGCGGGTGACGGAGGCGCTGAGCATTTCGCCCGACGGAACGCTCGTGGTCGGCGTGGCGACGAACGCGTGGATGATGGAATTGGGCCTGCACGAACCGCAGTTGATCACGCAGTTGAACGAGGGCCATGCGCGGCCGCGGGTGAAGCGGATCCGGTGGCAGCTGCGGCGCTGAGAAGGCGAGCTCGCAAGCCGTTACAGGGCAACGAGTTACAACAGCCCGGCGCCGTTGCGCTGGCGCGCGTGATTGGGTAACTTCCTCAGGTTGCGGCAGGGATGCGATTTCGGCATCCCTTCGGTCGTTCCTTTCACTCATTTCGGAATCGCATGAGCGAGCACGACGAAGCGCCCGAGCACGGGTACGGTGCTGATCAGATCCAAGTCCTCAAGGGTCTGGAAGCGGTGCGCAAGCGCCCCGGCATGTACATCGGTTCGACGTCAGGACGCGGGTTGCATCACCTCGTCTATGAGGTGGTCGACAACTCGATCGACGAGGCGCTGGCAGGGCATGCGGACACGGTTCACGTCACGATCCACGCCGACGACTCGATCACCGTCAGCGACAACGGTCGTGGGATCCCGGTCGACATCCATCCCGTGGAGAAGATCCCGGGCGTCGAGCTCGCGCTCACGGTGCTGCACGCCGGCGGCAAGTTCGACAAGAACACGTACAAGGTGTCGGGCGGCCTGCACGGCGTCGGCGTCTCGGTCGTCAATGCGCTCTCCGAGCAGTTGAAGGTCTGGATCAAGCGCAACGGCAAGACGTACTACATGGATTTCGCGCGCGGCGACACGGTCACCAAGCTGACCGTGCTCGGCGATGTCGATCTGAAGGACACCGGCACGACGGTGTACTTCAAGCCCGACAACACGATCTTCACCGAGACGCGCTACGATTGGGGCACGTTGGCCAATCGCCTGCGGGAGCTGTCGTTCCTCAACAAGGGGATCACGATCACGCTCACCGACGAGCGGCCGGGCGACGAGCGCACCGAGACCTTCCACGCCAAGGGCGGCTTGAAGGAGTTCGTGGCGCACTTGTTGGGCAGCCGCAAGGCGCTGCACACCGACATCCCGTACGCGGATGCGGAGCGCGACGAGATCGGGATCGAGTTGGCCATCCAGTACAACGACGGCTACAACGAGAACGTCTTCTCCTTCGTCAACAACATCAACACGCACGAGGGTGGTGCGCACTTGACCGGCTTCAAGTCGGCGTTGACGTCGGTGGTGAACAAGCACTTCGACAAGTCGTCGCGCACGGCCAAGGACAAGGACATCAAGCTCACGGGCGATGATATCCGCGAAGGCCTCACGGCGGTGCTCAGCGTCAAGGTGAAGGAGCCGCAGTTCGAAGGGCAGACCAAGACCAAGCTCGGCAACTCCGAGGTGGAGTCGGCGGTCAAGACGTTCGTGAACGAGTGGCTCGCCGAGTATCTCGAGGAGAACCCGCGCGTCGCGAACATCATCATCGAGAAGGCGTTGTCGGCGGCGCGCGCGCGCGAAGCGGCGCGCAAGGCGCGCGATCTCACGCGCAAGAAGTCGGCGCTCGACGTGGGCAACCTGCCGGGCAAGCTGGCCGACTGCTCGCTCTCGGACCCCGCGATGACGGAGATCTACCTCGTCGAGGGTGACTCGGCCGGTGGCTCGGCCAAGCAGGGCCGCAAGCGCGAGTTCCAGGCCATCCTGCCGCTGCGCGGCAAGATCCTGAACGTCGAGAAGGCGCGGATCGACAAGATCCTGGCCAACGAGGAGATCCGGACGATCATCACGGCGATCGGCGCCGGCATCAAGGAAGAGTTCTCGCTCGACAACGCGCGGTACCACAAGATCATCATCATGACGGACGCCGACGTCGACGGCGCCCACATCCGTACGTTGTTGCTCACGTTCTTCTACCGCCAGATGCCGGCGTTGCTCGACGCGGGATACATCTACATCGCGCAGCCGCCCCTGTACCGGGTGGCCAAGGGCAAGGAAGAGTACTACGCCTTCGACGAGAAGCAGCGCGAGGAGATCTCTGAGCGGCTCATCGGACTCGACGGCAAGGGGTCACTCAACGTGCAGCGCTATAAGGGCTTGGGTGAGATGAACCCCGACCAGCTGTGGCGCACGACGATGAACCCGGAGACGCGCACCATCATGCGGGTCACCATGGACGATGCGGTGCAGGCGGACCACCTCTTCCAGACGTTGATGGGGGATGAGGTGGAGCCGCGGCGCGTGTTCATCGAAGCCAACGCGCGCTTCGCCTCGAACTTGGACATCTGATCCCGGTGCGGACGAACGAAACGGGCCGTCTCCTGATGCAGGAGACGGCCCGTTCTGTCGGCGGGAGGCCGCGGTCAGATGGCCGAGTCGTTCAAGGACGTCGGGCACTTCTTCATCTGCTTGTAGAACGCGAAGTGCGCGGCGACGATGATCGCCACCGGCACCGCCCAGCCGATGTAGACCACATTGCGCGTGATCGTGTCCACGCCGCCCGTGGCACCCGGAGCACCACCGATCGCCGTCGTGCTGGACAACCAGAGCAGGGCTCCGTACGCCGCCACCGCACCACCGATCGCACCCAAGGCGCCCAACGGCGCCAGCTTCTCGAGATTCATCGCTTCGGGACCAAGAGTCAAGGATTCGGGGTAGCGTCCTTCGCTACGGCCCGCACACCCTTAATTTACCGCGACTGATGCGACGGAACCACCTCCCCGTTCTGATGGCCTTGGGCCTCGCCCTCGCCGCCCCCCTCGTGGCCCAGTCCTCGGACGTGGCCGCGCTCAATGAGGCGGCCCGCGTGGCCGTGGACCGTGCCGAGTTCGAGCCCGACCAGGCCAAGCAGTCCGCCCTGTACGCGGAGGCGCTCCGCGCCGCCCGCCGCTCGGTGGCCGCCGACCCCAAGCAGGCCGAAGGACACTTCCATGTGGCGCGCGCGCTCGGGCGGACGGCCCTCGCCGCCCCCGCGCGGGACCGCGTGCGGCTGTCGGTCGAGGTGCGAGCCGCCGTGCTCACCGCCCTCACGCTCGACCCCGACCACGCGGGCGCGCTGCATGTGCTCGGCATGTGGAACGCCGAGGTGATGCGCCTCAATGCCGTGACCCGCGCGCTGGCCAAGAACTTCATGGGGGGCGAGGCGCTGGGGAAGGCGTCGTGGAACGAGGCCGTCCGCCTGATGGAGCGCACGGTGGTGTTGGAGCCGGACCGGATCGTGCACCGACTCGATCTGGCCCTAGTGTATCGGGACGTGGGGCGCCTCGACGCGGCCCGCGCCCAACTCGACTGGATCGCGAACGCGCGCGCGACCGACTTCAATGACCCGCACTACATGCGGGCGGCCGCCGAGGCCCGGCGGAGGATGCGATGACCGACGATATCGCGCGCCGCGAGGCGCGGCGAGACCTGCGAGCTCGACCGGTCGGTCGGGTCGCGATGCCTAGGTTGGCCGAGGAGTCGAAGGGGTGAGCGCATCGCCCCCCGACGCCGCGACCATCGCGCGCGCGGCGGAGTTGCGCGCGCTCCTCGCGCAGGCCTCACGCGAGTACTACCTCGAGGACCGGCCGTCGCTCAGCGATGCCGAGTACGACGCGCGCTTCCGTGAGCTCGAAGCGCTCGAAGCGGCGCATCCCGCCCTGCGCGTGACCGATTCGCCCACGGCGCAGGTGGGCACCGAGGTCCCCGACGGTCACTTGGCGAAGGTCGCGCACCTCGTGCCGATGACCTCGCTCAAGAACGCCTTCACCGAGGACGAGCTCGCCGACTGGGAAGTGAAGGCCGGGCGCCTCGTCAGTCTGGAGTCGCTACAGCGCTCCGGCTACGCGGCAGAACTCAAGATCGACGGCGCGGCCGTGTCGCTCACGTATCGCGATGGTGTGCTGGTGCAGGGCGCCACGCGCGGCAATGGACGGATCGGCGAGGACGTGACCGCCAATGTGCGCACGATCGCCGAGATCCCCACCCGATTGCAGGGCACCGGGTGGCCGCCGCTGATCGAGATCCGGGGCGAGATCTTCATGACGTTCGATGGATTCGAACGCATGAACGAGGAACGCGTGGCGCGTGGCGAGCCGGTGTTCTCCAACCCGCGCAACTCGGCCGCCGGTGCGCTGCGGCAGAAGGATCCGCGCGAAACGGCCAAGCGACCGCTCCGGTTCTTCGGCTATGCGTTCGCGGTACCGGGGAATGCTCCGTTGCCGTTCGCGACGCAGTGGGAGCTGCTCCGCACCCTCGCCGCGTGGGGCATCCCGGTGGCGCCACACGGCTGTGAGTGCGCATCGCTCGATGCGGTGCATACGTGGGCGCGCGACCTGGAGCGCACGGTGCGCGCCACCCTGCCCTTCGCGATCGATGGCGGCGTGGTGAAGGTGAACCGACTGGCGTTGCAGGACGAGCTCGGCGTCGTCGAAGGTGCCCGCGAGCCGCGGTGGGCCATCGCGCGCAAGTTCGCGGCCGACATCGCCGAGACCACGTTGCTGGCGATCGGCGTGAACATCGGACGCACGGGCAAGCTCGCGCCGTACGCGGAGCTCGAGGCGGTGGAGATCGGCGGCGCGACCGTCCGCAATGCCACGCTGCACAACGCGGCGTTGATCGCTGCGAAGGATCTGCGCGTGGGCGATCGTGTGCTGGTGAAGCGCGCCGGCGAGGTGATCCCGCAGATCATCGGGCCCATCCCCGAGAAGCGGACGGGCGCGGAAGTGCCGTGGACGCCCCCGTCGCAGTGCCCGATGTGTGACACCCCACTCGCGCGTGAGGCCGAGGAGGTGGATCTGTTCTGCCCCAACAGCGCGTGTCCCGGGCGGCGGCTCGAAGCACTGATCCACTTCGTCTCGCGGAATGCGATGGATATCCGCGGTCTTTCCGAGGCTCGCATCACGCAACTGGTGGGCAGCGGACTGATCGCCGATGCGGCCGATCTGTACCGCCTCACCGAGGCGCAGGTGCTCACGCTCGAGGGCTTCGCCGATCGCAGTGCATCGCAGCTGGTGGCAGCGATCGATACCTCGCGGACGCAGCTCCTGGCGCGCTTGATCTTCGCGCTGGGGATCCGGCATGTGGGCGAAGAAGCCGCCAAGGCGTTGGCGCGGCACTTCGGCTCGCTCGCAGCCATCGGTGCGGCGGATGAGGCGACGATCGAGGGGGTGCGTGGGATCGGGCCGACCATCGCGGCGAGCGCGGCGGCGTGGTTCCGCGATCCGTGGTCGCAGGACCTCGTGGCACGGCTCACCGCCGCTGGCGTGCGCGTGGAGGAGGAGCAGGCCCCCGCGGCGTCTGGTACCCTCATCGGGGCGGTGGTCGTCCTCACGGGGACGTTCCCCACGCTGAGTCGGCCGCAGGCCACCGCGCTCGTGGAGGGCGTGGGGGGCAAGGTCACCAGCTCGGTCAGTCGCAAGACCACGTTCGTCGTGGCCGGTGAGGACGCCGGTTCCAAACTCGAGAAAGCGCGTGACCTCGGTGTCGAGGTCATTGACGAAGCCGAACTCTTGCGCCGTATCGGCCCCACCGCGTAACTCCCCGTATGGCGTACCCCATCGATCTGGTGCCCCAGCAGCTGGTCGCGCTGCCGCGCGCCTCCCTCGTTGCCCTGCGGGCAGCCTTGCTCCGCGATGCGGGCGCGGGCTACGCCGGCTACTTGCAGGAGGCGGGCTACGCCGGTGGCGAGACCGTCTTCCAGGCCTTCCAAGACTGGCTCGCCGCGCGCGGCGCGGAGAACGTGGATGCCCTCTCGGTGCCGGCGTTCGTGACGCAGGCGGCGGGCTTCTTCCACGAGAGTGGCTGGGGCTCACTGACGGTGGACGCGCGGCACGACGTGGTCGCCATCGTCGCTGCGGCGGCGTGGGCGGAGTCCGACCCCGATGCGCGTCTCGACCATCCGGCCTGCCACTGGACCACCGGGATGTTCGCCGACTTCTTTGGGCGCGTGGCCCACGGCCCCCTCGCCGTGCTCGAGGTGGAGTGTCGCTCGGCGGGCGGCCAGCAGTGCCGCTTCATCGTCGGCTCGGCCGAGGTGATGCAACACGTGTACGAGCATCTGACCGCCGGCGCGCCCCTCGACGAGGCGCTCGACGCGCTGGCCTAGCGGCTACTCGCCGAAGTCGTGGTACTTGGGATTCGCGACAAGCTCCCCGTCCACCAACACTTCGCGGTCCCACGGCAGCACGATCACGCTCTCGGTGGCGAGGGCGTAGTAATCCACCTCGAAGGGCCCGGTCTTGAAGCTCACGGCCGTGCGCACGTCCTTGGCTCCCGCATTCACGATGGAGGCGATCGCGAGGCGCATGGTGGAGCCAGTGTCACAGGTCTCGTCGACGATGAGCACCCGCTTGCCCCGGACCGCGGGGGGCGCATTGCCGAGCACGGCGGGGGTCTCGCGTTCCTCGCTCGCGCCGAGGCGGCGCGACACGACGACGGAGTGGAACTCCTTGCCGAGGATGGCGGCGACGACCGCGCCCGGGACGACGCCCGCCGTGGCCACGCCCACGATGATCTCAGGATCCCAGTCCTTGGCGACCTTGAGCGCGAGGGCGCGGGAGAGTTCACCGAAGAACGGCCACTCGACATGCACGACCCCCTTGGCGGGGTCGACGGTGTAGCGTCGGGGGGACATCGTGCGTCCTTTCGAGAGGGGAGTGGTGGTAAGCTACACCGGGACCCGGCGCAGTGAACAGCGCGCGCCGTGTGGTTGCCCCACCCTGCCCGGCGTCCCAGATTTGTCCACGCGGTCCCTGCGGTGACACTGCGGTGTACCACCGACCGTGCCGGCCCTCCATTCTGCTCCGAGTCCTGACCCCCGAATGTCCTGGTTGCGCCGCCTGCTTGGTGGAAAGTCCGACGCCGGTCTGCGGCCGCATCGCCTCGATTATCTGAGCGAGGCACTGGCCTTGGAACGGCAGGGTGACTTCGATGCGGCGCTCACGTCGTATCGCTTGGCGTTGCGCGACACCCCCGACGATCATCGCGTGTTGCAGAACATGGCGATCGCGTATTCGAAGACGGGGCGGATGGAAGAAGCGATCCGTTCGTATCGGCGCGCGTTGGAGATCAAGCCGAGCTTGGCGGGCGCGCACTACGGCCTCGCGTTCTTGCTCATCAAGCGCGATGATCTGTCGGGCGCCGATCGGCATCTGACGGCGTTCCTCGCCGAGCCGCCGCGCGGCCCCGAGGCCGAACAGTGGGTGGAGCACGCGCGCCGCACCCTCGACCAACTGCGCCATCCGGCGCCGGACGAACCGACCGCGATCGATGAAGGGACGACCACGTGAGTGATGGGCAGACGCTGGCGATCGTGAGCCAGAAGGGAGGGGTCGGGAAGACGACGACCGCCGTGAACCTAGCGGCGGCGTTCGCGCGGCGCGGGCTCCGGACGTTGATCGTGGACGCCGACCCGCAAGGCGCGGTGCGCTACGGGAGTGGCCTGCGCCGCGGCCACGCGACAGCGGGCTTCGCGGACTATCTGACGGGGACCCATCCGCTTCGCGATGTGATCCTGCCCACGGTGCTGCCGTGGCTCCGCGTGTTGCTCGTCGGTGGGGTGAGTGACGCGACGGACCACGAGGCGTTCACGCAGCAGGTGGGCGAGAGCGGTCTCGTCCCGCAGATGCTCGACGAAGCGCGGACGCGCTGCGACATCGTCGTTGTGGATACGCCGCCGGGGCTGGGCGCGATCACGCGGTCGGTGTTGGCCCGCAGTCAGCGCGTCCTGATCCCGCTCCAGTGCGAGCCGCTCGCGCTCCAGACCACGCCGCAGATCCTGCGCGGCGTGCAAGGCATGGTGGAGTCCAACCCCGGCCTCACGCTCGACGGCATCCTGCTGACGATGTACGAGGCGGGGAACGTGGCCTGTGAGCGGACGGCCGCGTACGTGCGCCAGCACATGCCGTCGTCGATGGTGCTCGATGTGGTGGTGCCGCGGAGCGCGGCCGTGGCCGATGCGTTCGCGGCTGGGCAGCCGGTGGTGGTGCGGGATCCGGCCGACCCCGCCGCGCAGGCGTATGTGAACGTGGCGACGATGCTCGCTGAACGGATCGGCGCCTGATGCGCGCGCTCGTCTGCGCCGCCGTCGTCAGCGCCACGATCCTCGGGGGGGCGTGCACGGACGTACCGACCGACAGTGCGGCGATCGTCGCGCTGGCCTTCGATTCGCTGCCCTACCCGACCATCGTGGCGTTCGACACACTCCGCGATGAGGAGGGCGTCGCACAGCCGCTGCGCGCGGCGGTGCTGAACCCGGACGGTGATCCGATCAGTGGCGCCACGGTGCAGTTCCTCACGACCTCCGGCGGCGTGACCATCTCGCCTGACGGGTATGTGGTCTCGACCGAGGACCGCGACACGCCGGTGACCATCATCGCACAGGTCAGCGGCCTGCAGAGCCGGCCCCTGACGCTGCTGGTGACGTCCGCGCCAGCGTCCGCGACGCTGGATGGCAGCACGGACACCCTGCGCTACACGGTGCCCGACGATGGCACGAACGTCTCGGAGCCCGTGCGCGTGAAGGTGCTCGCCGCGGGAGCCGCACCGGCCGCCGGCGTGCGAGGCTGGATCGTGCGCTATACGCTGACCTACAACGGCCTCCCACTCGCGGCGAGCGACACGACCGCCGCGTGGCTGGTGGACGACAACAACCGGCGCTCGGCCGAGGATACGACCGCCGCGGACGGCATCGCATCGCGGAAGGTACGCTTCCGCGCCACGGCCCTAGCGGCCGAGCGCGATTCGGTGGTTGTTTTCGCCACGGTCCGGGCGCGCGGAGCGCCGGTGACCGGGTCCCCACTGCGCAGAGCGATCCCCATCATCCCGCGCTGACGTCCGGCGCCCCACTCTCGATCGGCGAGCAGGAACATGTACGCATCCGGCGGCCCGCGTCCCGCGCCAGGGACGGTCAACAAGCTCTTCTTCGACGCCATCGACGAGTTTCGCAAGGACTCCGCGCTCCAGTTCAAAGCTGATGGGACGTGGCACTCGCTCTCCCACGCGACCATCGCGGAACGCGCGCGCCGTGTCTCCCTCGGCCTCCTCGCCTTGGGACTCCAACGCGGCGACCGCGTGGCGATCCTGGCCGAGAACAGCCCGATGTGGGCGATCGCGGACTACGGATGCCTGACGGCGGGCTTCACCGATGTCCCGATCTACCCGACGCTGCCGGCGGAGCAGATCCCGCACATCCTGAACGACTCGGGGGCCGCGGCGATCTTCGTCTCGTCGCCGGGGCAAGCGGCGAAGATCGCGGAGATCCGTGCGCGCGTTCCGGCGCTGCGATCCGTGATCTCGTTCTGCGAACCCGCGCCCGCGGGCTGCGACATGACGTTCACGGAGTTGCTCACGCGTGGGCAGGACGACGAGACGCCGACCTCCGGGGCGGAGTGGCGCGCGGCCGCGCTCACGGTGGAGCCCGACGCGATCGCCCCGCTGATCTACACGTCCGGCACGACGGGCAATCCGAAGGGCGTGATGCTCACGCACGACAACCTGCATTCCAACGCCATGGCGGCGCGGACGAAGATCCCGTTCACGGGCCGCGACACGATGCTGAGCTTCCTGCCGCTCTCGCACATCTTCGAGCGCATGGTCGATTACCTCGCGTGGGCCACGGGGACGTGCGTGGCGTACGCCGAGAGCATCGACACCGTGCCGATCAACATGCAGGAGATCCGGCCGACGCTCATGTGCGCGGTGCCGCGCCTTTACGAGAAGATGTTCGCGCGCGTCTTGGAGAACGCGCTCTCCAGTGGCGGCGCGAAGAAGCAGATCTTCTTCTGGGCGCGCGCGGTCGCGGATCGCTGGGCCGATGAGCGCCTCGCCGGGCGCACGCCGGGCGGATTGCTGGCCTTCCAGTACAAGATCGCGCTCAAGTTGGTGTTCTCGAAGTTGCAGGAGCGCACCGGCGGACAGCTGCGCTACTTCGTGTCGGGTGGCGCGCCACTCGCTTCCGAGATCAACAAGTTCTTCTACGCGGCCGGATTGATGATCCTCGAGGGCTACGGCCTCACCGAGACCTCCCCGGTGATCGCGGTCAACACGCCCACCGCGTTCCGGCTCGGGACCGTCGGCAAGATCGTCGAGGGCGTCGAGGTGAAGATCGCGGAGGACGGCGAGATCCTCTCACGCGGCCCGCACATCATGAAGGGCTATTACAACAACCCCACCGCGACGGCCCAGGCGATCGATGCCGAGGGGTGGTTCCACACGGGCGACATCGGCGCGCTGGAGGACGGCTACCTGCGCATCACCGATCGCAAGAAGGACCTGATCGTGACGGCGGGCGGCAAGAACATCGCCCCGCAGCCCATCGAGAACCGGATCAAGACCAACAAGTACATCACCGAAGTGGTGATGATCGGCGATAAGCGGAAGTACCCGGTGTTGTTGGTGGTGCCCAACTTCGATCAGCTCGAGAAGTGGGCGGCCCACAAGAACATCATCTGGACGAGCCGGGCCCAGCTGCTGAGCATGCCGACGATCAACGCCAAGATCCAGCAGGAAGTGGCCAAGCAACTCGTGGGACTGGCCTCGTACGAGACGCCCAAGAAGATCGCCTTGCTCGAGCACGAGTTCTCGATCGAGAAGGGGGAGCTGACGCCCTCGATGAAGGTGAAGCGTCGTGTGGTCGACCGGAACTATACGGCGATCATCGACGCGTTGTATGTAGACGCCTCCGTCTCGTCCGCGTGAACTGGCGGATCCTCCTCCCGCGCAATCTGACGGCGCGGGTCCTCATCGCGGTCGCGGTGGGTATCGCGATCGGTGCCATCTGGCCGGAGGCCGGCAAGGCGCTCCGACCGTTGGGCGACACGTTCATCAATCTCGTGAAGATGATCGTGGCGCCCATCGTGTTCTTGACGATCACGCTGGGGATCGCCCAGATGGCTGACCTCGGGAAGGTCGGACGCATCGGGTGGAAGGCGTTCGTGTACTTCACGATCACGACCGTCATCGCGCTGGCCATCGGCATCGTCCTGGTGAACGTGCTCCAGCCGGGCGCGGGACTCAGCGTGGTCTCCACGGCGGCGAGTCAAGCCAGCGTCGCGCAGTACTCGGAGCAGGCCGAGGCCATCAACTGGATCACCGCGCTCACGGGCATGGTACCGCCGTCGATCGTGGGCGCGTTCGCTAGGGGGGACATCCTGCAGATCGTGTTCTTCTCCGTGCTGTTCGGCATCGCGCTCACCACGATGCCGGAGCGCGCCGCCCCGGTGGTCGATCTCCTGGAGCGGTTGCAGGATGTGTTCTTCACGCTCGTCGGGATGATCATGGTCGTCGCCCCCCTGGGCGCGATGGGCGCGATGGCGTACACCGTCGGTGCGTTCGGTCTCGGGGCGCTGATCCCGCTCGCCAAACTGATGGGCACCGTGTACCTCGCGATGGCGGTGTTCGTGTTCGGCGGCCTCGGAGCGCTCGGCTGGTTCTACGGCGTGCGCGTGGTCGAACTCCTGCGCTTCATCCGGCACGAGATCGTCCTCGTGCTCGGCACGTCGTCGTCAGAGGCGGCCCTCCCACGCCTGATGCAGCGCTTGGAGGCGTACGGATGCTCGCGGCCGGTCGTCGGGCTGATGGTCCCCGCCGGTTACTCGTTCAACATGGACGGCACGGCGCTCTACCTCGTGATGGCGACGATCTTCCTCGCGCAGGTGTCGGGCGTGGATCTCACGTTGTCGCAGCAGTTGGGCGTGCTGGGTGTGCTCTTGGTGATGTCGAACGGCGCCGCCGGTGTGACGGGCTCGGGCTTTGTGGTGTTGGCGAGCACGCTCGCCGCCGTGAAGGTGATCCCGCTCGAAGGCCTCGCGCTGTTGCTCGGCGTGGACCGCTTCATGAGCGAGGCCCGCGCGATCACGAACTTCTCGGGGAATGCGATCGCCGCCGTGGCGATCGCCAAACAGGAAGGCGCGTTCGACGAAGCGAAGCGCGCGGCGGCCGTGGCGGCCGACTCAGCGCCGGCGTAGCGCGATGGGGGTGACCTGCGGGGCACCCTCACCCACCCACAACGGATGGGCCGCCGCGAGGAGTCGCGTGCCCGGCGGCACGGCATAGCCCTCCGCCGCCACGAGCCGTCCCCCCGGCACCAGCGCCTGCGCCACCGACGCCATGTACTCGGGCGACCGCGTGACGCGGAGGATGAGCGCCGCGTGGAAGGTCAGCGTCCCGAACGGCACCTGCGCGGCCCCATCCACGTGCAGCGCACCATCGACGAGCGCCAACGCATCGGCCAGCA
>JBEIVF010000233.1:0-2955 GCA_040374005.1 Gemmatimonadaceae bacterium
GGCAACTTCCTGCGGTTCCCGGCGCAAGCGGCGGTGAACGGCGGGGGATCGTTCATGATCCCGTACTTCATCGCGCTCTTCGTGGTCGGGATCCCGCTGATGTGGATCGAATGGGGGGTGGGGCGTCACGGCGGGAAGTACCGCAAGGGCCACCTGCCGGGGATGTTCGCCGCGATCTGGCACCATCCGCTGGCCAAGTACCTGGGCGTGATCGGGATGGTCATCCCGCTCGCGGTGATGATCTACTACACGTACATCGAGAGCTGGACGCTGGCGTTCACCGTGTTCTCGGCCACGCAGGACTACTTCGGCCAGTCCACGCAGGAGGGGATGCTCGCGTATCTCCAATCGTTCCAAGGCATCGTCGAGACGGGGCAGCACCGGTGGTGGACGCCGTACGCGTTCTTCACGGTCACGCTCCTCGTGAACATCTGGGTGTTGTCGCGCGGCATCTCGGGCGGCATCGAGAAGCTGGCGAAGATCGGGATGCCCCTGCTGTTCCTGTTCGCCGTCGTGCTGGCGGTGGTCATCTTCACGCTGCCGGCCGGCCCGGACGGCTCGACGGCAGCCACGGGCTATCAGTTCATCTATGATCCCGACTTCTCGCGGCTCGGCGAGCCGGGGATCTGGTTGGCGGCCGCCGGACAGATCTTCTTCACGCTGTCGGTGGGCATGGGCACACTGCAGGCGTACGCGTCGTACCTGACGCCCAAGGACGACATCGCGCTGAGTGGTATCGCGACGGCGGCGACCAACGAGACCGCGGAAGTGATCCTGGGCGGCTCGATCGCGATCCCGGCGGCCGTGGTGTTCTTCGGGGTGAGCGGCGCGATGGTCGTCGCCCAATCGGGCTCGTTCAACCTGGGCTTCGCGACGATGCCCGTGGTGTTCCAGCAGATCCACCAGACGGTGCCGATCGGCCATCTGCTCGGCGTGATGTGGTTCGGGCTGTTGTTCTTCGCGGGCATCACGTCGTCGGTGGCCATGCTCACCCCGATCGTGGCGTTCTTCCGCGAGGAGTTCGGCGTCAAGCGTGAGCACGTGGCGTGGACCCTCGGCGCGTTCTGCTGGGTGTTCGGCCTGATGCATGTGCACTGGCTGCGGTACGGCTTCCTCGACGAATGGGACTACTGGGCGGGCACCTTCGGGCTCGTGCTGGTGGCGGTGCTCGAGACCGTGGTGTTCATGTGGATCTTCAAGCCTGAGCATGCGTGGAAGTCGATCCACGAGGGCGCGGACATCCGGATCCCGGCGATCTTCAAGTTCATCATGACGTACCTGACGCCGCTCTTCCTGATGGTGATCCTGCTCTGGTGGGGCAAGGAGGAGGCGCTGCCGATCCTATTCAACGAACGCTCGGCGGGTGGCGCGGAGCCGGTGACGGCGGAGGCCTTGCCGTACGTGACGGCTGCGCGCATGGTCATGCTGGGCTTCGTGCTGACCTTCGTGGTGCTGGTCCGCATCGCGTGGTCGCGCAACAAGTACGATGACCGGAAGGGGTTCGCGTTGTACGATCCGACCACCGAGAGGACACCATGACCACGGGCGCGATGATCTTCATGGGACTGAGCTGGGCCTTCGTGCTCGGCCTCACGGGGTGGGCGTTCACGCGCCTGCTCCGCAAGCGATGAGCGGCGGCCACGTGATCACGAAGCGCGCGGTCGCCTCGTGGGTGTTGTACGACTTGGCGAACACGATCTTCTCGATGGGGATCGTGTCGTTGTTCTTCTCGCTGTGGGTGCGCGAGCACGTGGGCGCGGAGCGGGCGGACTCGGTGTACGGCATCATCACCGCGGTGAGCATGGGGCTGATCTTCATCCTCTCACCGGTGCTGGGCGCCATGTCGGACCGCGCGCCGCGACGCATGCCGTTCCTGATCAGCAGCACGCTGCTCTGCGTGGGGTTCACGTTGCTGTTGGGGCGCGCCGGCTATGTCGGGACGATGATCGCGTTCGTCTTGGCGAATGCGGCGTACCAAGCGGGACTGCAGTTCTATGATTCGCTCCTGGTCGAGGTGACCACGGAGGAGAATCGTGGTCGCATCGGTGGGATCGGCGTGGGCATCGGCTATCTGGGCTCGTACGTGGCCGTGGGTCTTGGCCTGTGGCTAGGCACCTCGGATAAGACGCTCTTGTTCTCCCTGATCGCGCTCGCGTTCTTGGTGTTCGCGATCCCCTGCTTCCTGTTCGTGCAGGAGCGCGGGAATGCGAGGCCCGGCAAGGTCTTCGATCTCACGGTCATCGTGCAGAGTGCGCGGCAGACCGTGCGGACCATTCGCGAGGGGGAGAAGTACCCGGGACTGGTGCGCTTTCTCGTGGGGCGGGTGTTCTACACGGACGCCATCAACACCGTCATCTCCATCATGACGTTGTACGCGGTGAATGTCGCGGTCAGTGTCGGACAGACCGAGGCGGCGGCCGAGAAGACGGCGCAGCTGATCATGATGTCGGCGATCACGTTCGCGGTGATCGGTGGGTTCATGTGGGGGCGGATCGTGGACACGATCGGCCCCAAGCGCACGTTGGATATCGTGCTGCTGCTGTGGGTCGTCGACTTCTCGCTGGCCGCGGCGTTGGGGATCTTCTCGCTGCCGCTGAATGTGCTGTGGGTCGTGGGTGGACTCGCCGGCGTCGCGCTGGGTGGCATCTGGAGCGCGGACCGTCCGCTGATGCTGCGGCTCACACCGCCCGACCGCGTCGGTGAGTTCTACGGCTTATATGGGATGGTGGGCCGATTCTCGGCGATCACCGGTCCGATCATCTGGGCCGCGATCACCGCGTTGACCGTGCGGTCGCTGGGATTCGCGCCGCATGTGGGCCAAGGGTACGCGGTGCTGGCGCTCTTGGGCATGGTGCTACTGAGCATGTTCATCCTGCGCCGCGTCACCGACACGCCGCGGGATTGGGCGGCGCTGGGAGCGCAGTAACGCTCCGCAGCGCCAGCCCGGCGCGTTAC
>JBEIVF010000055.1:0-10096 GCA_040374005.1 Gemmatimonadaceae bacterium
CCAGTCACGCGATCGACGGAGGCGACACCAGGATCACGCGACATGATCTGTGCGACCGGGCTCGCAGCGATCGCTGTACCACCTGAATCGACCGTACTCGCGGTCATCGTGCTCGACGCGCCGACATCCAGCACAGTACCCGCGGAGGAAAGCACCACGCGTGCTGCGATCTGGCGAACGACGACGACCGCGCTGTCGCGGAGTGCGTCGACCTCGACGACGACGAAGGTCGATCCTGGCGCAAGTGCAGTGAGCGTGCCATCCGCCGCCACACTCGCGACGACGGAATCGGTGGTGCGCCATCGCAGGTCCGGCGCGCTCAGTGGCACCCCGTTGCGGTCGCGCACCGAGACCGGTGGCAACTGCGTACGGAACAGGGTGGAGAAGCGCAGGGTATCCGTAGCGAGAGCGACCGATCGTGCAACCGGGGTCACGGCCACGACCACGGAATCAACGATGGCACCGGCTCGGGCATGGACTGTCGTCCGCCCGGCTCCCACACTTCGCACACGCCCACTGACGTCTACCCGCACGACCGCGGAGTCGGTGACACGCCATGTGATCGGGTCCATCGTCGTATTGCCGAAGGCGTCACGGACCGTCGCCACCACCACTGCGGTGTCCGCGATCGCGTCGAGCACGAGACTGTCTCGATCGAAGAAGATCTGCGCCGCCGGCCCGGGGACAGACGTAATCGTTGCCGATCCGGTCTGCCCTTCGCTCGTGGCTGTGATCGACGCCCCCCCCGTGGTCAATGCCGTCACAAGGCCGGTCGCTTCCACCACCACTCGCGCCGAATCGGATGTCATCCAGGTCACCGCACGGTCCGTGAGCGTGTTACCCCTCGCATCACGCAATACGACCGACAACTGCTCCGTGCCGCGGACCACAATGACCGCGGTCGCCGGGCTCACCGTCACCGACGCGACCGGCGCTGGCCGCGATGGACCCGCCACCTCACCCGCACACGCGAGCGCGACCCACACGAGCGCGCTAGCCGCCGCCGGGACAGTCCGAATCTTGGATCCTCTGGTCATCTGCACCGCGCAACCATACGGTTGAGGGGAAACTCGCGCAAGGGCTCTGCTCACACTCAGTCGCCGAGCCGAGCGTCGCGCACGAGATAGCTCTGCACATAATCCCGCACCGCATCAGCAAGTGGCGTGACGCCGGCCGCGTAGCCGGTCGCGCGCAGCTTAGTGATGGACGCTTCGGTGTGGTACTGGTACTTGTCGCGAATGGCCTCGGGCATGTCGATGAACTCGATCTCCACGGGCTTATCCAGCGCCGCGAAGATCCCGTGCACGAGTGACAGCCACGTGTGCGCCGCGCCGCCGCCGACATTGTACAGTCCGGCTGTGCCATCCGTCGTCGCGAGGTGCAGCGTCATCGCCACCGCGTCCTTCACATAGAGGAAGTCGCGGCGCTGCTCGCCGTCCTTGAAGTCCGGACGGTGGCTCTTGAAGAGCTTCACGCGGCCCGTATCGCGGATCTGCTGATACGCCTTGTGCACCAGCGAGCGCATGTCGCCCTTATGATCCTCGTTGGGGCCGAACACATTGAAGTACTTGAGCCCCACGATCTCGCTCAGCATGCCCGTCTGCGCGGCGTACACGTCGAACATGTGCTTCGAGTAGCCGTACGCGTTGAGCGGACGCAGCGTGTGCAGATGCTCGACCGTCTGATCGTCGTTCATGCCCTGCGCCCCATCGCCGTACGTTGCCGCCGACGACGCGTACACGAACTTCGTGCCGCGAGCCACCGCGTGGTGCGCCACCGCCTTCGTGAACTCGAAGTTGTTGCGGATGAGGCCGCTCACATCGGTCTCCATCGTGTTCGAGTTGGCGCCCATGTGGAGGATCAGGTCGAAGCCACCGAAGGCATCGGCCTCCAACGGATCGAGCAACTCGTCGGCCTCCAAGTAGTCCGCGAACCGCAGCGGCGCGAGGTTGCGCCAGCGGTCGTCGGTGCCCAGTCGGTCCACCACGATGATGTCGTCCACCCCGTGCTGGTTGAGCGCCCAGATCAGCGCGCTGCCAATGAGCCCGGCGCCGCCGGTGACGAGGACGCGGCCGAGGTCGCGGCCGAGGGGCATCAAGTGGGTGGTGGGATTCGACATAGAGCGTGAGGCGGGGAGGAGTCGGTGAAAGCTATCCGGACGCCCCTACCGCTCCAACCGGAACCCCGGGATCACCGTCGGCCGCGCATCCGCCTGCGCCACATACCACCCCGTCAGATACATCCACTGCGTCATCCGCAGGAGCTTCGCGTAGTCGATGCTCTCCGGATCATCCTTCGGCGTGTGGTACTGCGGATGCAGGTTGCTCGTGAACATCACCGCCGGCACGTTGAGGCGCGCGTACGGCAAATGATCGGAGCGGAAGTACCAGCCCTCCGGATGGCTCGGACGATCCCAAATGGAATCGAGCTGGAACTTGCCCGTCGCATTGTTGGCGCGGAGCGCGGCGTCGACCAACTCGTTGGAGTTCTTGTGCGGCGGCTGCACGCCGAGCAACGACGCACTGTCGGGACTGTTGCGCCCCATCATCTCGGCGTTGATCACCGCGACGATGCTGTTCAGCGGCACCACCGGCTTGGCCGCGTGATAGTTGGAGCCGAGCAATCCACGCTCTTCGGCGCCGTGATACACGAACAACGCCGAGCGACGGCCGGGCTGCTGCTTGAACGCGCGCGCCGCCGCGAGTAGCGCGACCATGCCCGTGCCGTTGTCATCAGCGCCGTTCCAGATGGAATCGCCACGCACATCGTAGCGCACGCCGTCGTGATCCTGGTGCGTGCTGAACAACACATGCTCATCACGCAGGCGCGCATCGGTGCCGCGCACACGCGCCACGATGTTCACCGACGGATACGTGTACGAATCCTGCTGCAAACGGATGGTCGCCGTCTGTCCCACGGATGCGCGCATCGCCGCAGCTTCACGCTGCCGCACGAGAAACACGGGGCCGCGCGGAGTACCCTGACCACCGCGACCACCACCACCCGCGGCAGGCGGCGTCTGTGCATCCACACGATACGTACCACGACCCGCGATGTTCGCCACCCCTTCGAACGCGATATCCGCCGTGGAGTCAGCGATCAAGATCACCGCCGCCGCACCGCGCCCGGTCAACGCATTGCCCAGCGACGTCATCTGCGACCGCGCATAGCGGTACTCCGCCGAGTTCACCGACGTCTCGCGGCCGGGCAAGCGCCGAAACTCCATCTGCGCGATCGCCACCTTGCCGCGCACATCGATCGTGCTGTCGAGCCCGTTGCCCGCCCACACCGTCGGCGCCGTCACCATCGCCGCCGCGTTCCCACTCGGCGCGACCTCCTTCCACATCGCGAAGTTGCGCTCGCCGATTTGCACCGTCGACAACGCACTCACGCGCGTGCGACGAATGTCCCACCACTGGAAGTACGATCCGAAGTCGCCCATCGGCTCGAGGCCGATCTTGCGCAGCTCTTCGGCCACCCACACCGATGCGCGTAGCTCGTCCACGCTCCCACCCTCGCGCCCGCGGTAGTCATCGCCGCCGATGATCATCAGGTCGCGTCGCAGATCCTCCTGCTTGATCGCCGCCATGCCCCGCGGCGCGGCCTGCGCCGATAAGACCAGCGGAGCGACCATGAGTCCTACGAGCAATGCACGCATCGGAATCCTCTACAGGTGAGAGCCAACAGACCGGCGAGGGAACCCCCGCCCCCGCGTCGCGTTCACAAGATATGACGTATCTCATCATCGGGGCCGGTGGCGGCATCGGCCAAGCCTTGACCGCCCGCCTCGCCGCCCGCGGCGCCGCCCTCGCGCTCGTAGGAAGAACGGCAGAGCCCCTCGCTGCGTTGGCCGCGGCCACCCCGGGCGCCCGGACCTACACCGCCGACGCCCGCGACCTCACCCAGCTCGAGGCCGCGGTGACCCAGGCCACCGCCGACCTCGGCCCCCTCACGGGGATCGTCAATCTGGCGGGGTCCATCGTCCTCAAGCCCGCGCATATCACGTCGGCCGAGGAGTTCGCTGATGTGATCGCGCAGAACCTGACGACGGCCTTCAATACGGTGCGCACCGGTGCTCGCGCCATGCCGAACGGCGGGGCCATCGTCCTGATGAGCTCGGCGGCCGCCCGCACCGGCCTCCCCAACCACGAAGCCATCGCCGCGGCCAAGGCCGGCGTGATCGGCCTCGCGCGGTCGGCGGCTGCGACCTACGCCCCGAAGGGCCTGCGCGTGAATGTCGTCGCGCCGGGTCTGGTACGCACTCAGCTGGCGGCTCGTATCACGGGCAATCCGGCCGCCGAAAAGGCGTCGCTGGCGATGCATCCGCTGGGGAAGCTAGGCGAGGCGGACGACGTGGCGCGGGTGGTGGAGTGGCTGATTACGGACGACTCGTCGTGGGTGACGGGCGAGGTCATCGGAGTGGACGGCGGACTCGCGTCGGTCCGCAGCCAGCGCTAGTACACGTTCTCGCTCTCAGCGAGTTCTTCCCGCAGTTTCAAATATGACTGGTGGCGCGCGGAAGAGATCTCACCCGCCGCCACCGCTTCGCGGATCGCACACCCCGGCTCCCCATCGTGCACACAGTCGCGGAACCGACACGTGCCGATGCGCTCGCGGATCTCCGGAAAACACTGATCCACGTCGTCGGATGAGATGCCCCACAGGCCGACTTCGCGGAGGCCCGGCGTGTCGACGACGAAACCGTTCTCCGGCAGCGGCACCAACTTCGCGCCCACCGTCGTGTGACGGCCCTTGTTCACCGATTCGCTGATCTCGCCCACACGGAGGTTCACCCCAGGGAAGATCGCGTTCAAGAGAGACGACTTCCCCACGCCCGAAGGTCCGGTGAGCGCCGACACGCGTCCCGCCAACATATCGTGCAACTCGGCGATGCCCTGCCCGGTCTTCACGCTGGTGCGATGGATCTCGTAACCGGCATCCGCGTACGGCTTCATCAGCGTGTCCACAACGGATGGATCAGTGAGCTCGCACTTGTTCACGACGAGTCGCACCGCCAGGTCGTTCGACTCGGCGATCACCAAGAACCGGTCGATCATGCCCGCGTGCGGCTCGGGGTTCGCCGCAGCGAACACCACCACCACCTGATCCAGGTTCGCCACGATCACGCGCTCGGCGTATCGCCCACCCGGCGCGCGGCGCGCCAACCGACTCGTGCGCTCTTTGATGGTCGTGATCGCCCACGAGTCACCGGTGTCGTCTTGCTCAATGGTCACGTGGTCGCCCACGGCGAGCTTGATCTTCTCTTCTTGCTTGAGACGGCCGCGCATCGAGGTCAGAAACTCCGCACCGTCGGTCGTGCGCACCTTCCACACGCCACCCGTCCCCTCGAGCACCACGCCGTCGGCGATCACGCGGTCGGATCCTCAGCGCGCATCGCGTCCCACCAGCGACGGCCGTTCTCGGGCAGCGTCGGCTGCACCAACGCATCGAGGATCGCCTTCACCTCGTGCAATGACAGCTGCTGCAAGGCGGCGCGGGCTTCGTCCTCAGAAGCGCCGTGCACGACGAAGTCCGATTCGAGGTGGCCGTCCACGCCGGCCTCGCCGATGCGCCGCCACCGCACGAACAGCAACGCACCGCCCCACGGGCGCGAACGGTCGCCCGTGGTATCGGTGAGCAGATCAACACTGTACGGCAATCCATCCGGCCCATCGAAGGCCGCCGGCCGGTTGTGCACCGCCATGTACCCACCCAGCGTGGATTCATCCCCCGCGCTGGGATCCGGTGGCAAGTGACGACCGGCCATCACCATCACCGACCGCTGAACATCTCGCGCATCACGCTACCGGTGATGAACGCCACGTTCGCCGGACGCTCCGCCAAGCGGCGCATCAGGTACGGATACCACTGCGTGCCATAGGGCACATACACGCGCATCCGCCAGCCGTCTTTCACCAACTGCTCCTGCAGGTCGCGGCGCACGCCATAGAGCATCTGGAACTCGAACCGCTCCGGCGCGATGTTCTTCTCCTTCGCGAACGCGACGGTCTGATCGATGATGCGCTCGTCGTGCGTGGCAATGCCCGTGTACGCACCGCGATCCAGTAACGCCTGCATGCAGCGCACGAAGGTCGCATCCACGTCCTTCTTGTCGGGGAACGCCACCGACGACGGCTCCAAGTACGCACCCTTGCACAGCCGCACGCGCGCCTGATGACGGATGGTCTCTTCCACGTCCTCACGCGTGCGGCGCATCATGGACTGCAACACCACGCCCACATTCTCCCGGTACGACGGGAACAGCCGCTGGTAGAACATGTCCAGCGTGCGCTGCGTGTACGCGCTCGACTCCATGTCCAACCGCACGAACGAACCCGTCTCGCGCGCCGTGTCGAGGATGCGCTGCGTGATCGACACGCACAGATCCTCGCTCAAGTCAAAGCCCATCTGCGTGAGCTTCAGCGACACGTTCGCGTCCACCTTGCGGGCGGCCATCTGCTGCAGCAGGTCCACATACTGCTCGCCGGCCGCCCGCGCCTCGGCCTCATTGCTCACCGACTCGCCGAGTAAGTCCAGCGAGGCCGTGATGCCCTTGGCGTTGAGCCCGACGACAGCGTCGATGGCTTCCTTCGCCGTTTCACCGGCGACGAAGCGACTGGCGAACGACTTCGCCAGAGAATTCCCGCGAACGAACTTGAAGATCTGCGGCTGGTGCGACAGGTACAGAAAAGTCGAGCGAAGCATCGGGTGTATTTACGGGAGAATGCGAGCAGGGACCATCACCGGCGCGCGCACCCGAAGGACCGGATGCGGCTGCCCGATGGTCAGCCAGCGATCAAAGAAATTCCACGTGCCGAGCCCGTCATCGGCTTCCGGCTCGAGCAGCAACACCGCCAGCACGCCGAGCGGCTGGTTGGTACGAACGAGATAAGCGCCGGCCGGGGCCGTCACGGTTCCCGCCGTCCAGCGCCCTTCCACCAAGAGCTCCTGATGCCCCTGGAACGGCCGGGCCGCCTTGGCGATGGAATCCACCGTGAAGGTCTCGCCCGCCACCCGCAGCGGAGCGCGGATCTGCTCCACTACCACACCGTGCATCCGGAGGCGCCCGATCACCGAATCGGCCGTGGCCGGGATCAGATACGCCGTCGGCGGCGTGACCGTGCGCGTGGACTCGAACTGGTCATACACGTCCATCGTCGCCGTCTTGAAGCGGCCCGTGCGACGCGTCCCGCGCGGCACGCCCGGCTCCGTGACGAGCGTGTCGCCCGTCCGCTCCAGGATCTCGTAGCTGATCGGCAACCGCTTCGGCGTCTTCATCAGCGCCGCGCGCACCGGGATGTTCGGCAACGAGCCCGTCGCCGCCGCCCGATCACTGCGCTCCACCATCGCCAGGATCGTCGGCCCACGCTCGGCCACCGCCGACAACACCTCACGCGTGAACGCGTACGTCGCCTTCACGCGCTTCTCGAACGGATCGTGCGAGTACGCCTCGCTCAGGATGCCGATGCGTCCGCGCAGCGCGTAGTAGTTGGTGCCGAACCGCTGCCGGTGGTCGTAGGTCTCCCAGATCTTCGGCATCGTGTCGGGGCCTGCGCCCGGACCACCACCACGACCAGCCGAACGGAAGTTGCCGTAATCGAAGATCGCGTAGTTGTGCCGCTGCTGCACGCGGCGCCGGATCAACGGCAGCAACGTGTCGCGCGCGAACTGCGCGCCGAACGTCGCCGTGGGCAAGTTGCCCGCGGGATGCAACGACGCCGAGTACGTCAGCGCATAGCCGTGGTACGATCCGTTGGTCGTGTGCAGATCCACGATCACATCAGGATCCCACGCATTGAACATCGCCAGCGACGCGCGCGTCTCCGGCGCTTCGGCCTTGATGTAGTCGCGGTTCAAGTCGAGATCTTGCGCGTTGGGCCGCTGACCGACCATCGCCGGACCATTCTGCGAGCCACGCTGCCGCGCCTGCGGACCCCAACGCTCATTGCCGTCGGCGTTGTAGATCGGCGCCGCGATCAACACGATGGAGTCGAGGATGCCCGGCCCGTTCGACGCGATCAGATCGCGGAGCAGCGCCTGCAGCGCTTCCTTCCCCTCGACTTCGCCCGCATGGATGTTGCCCTGCACGAAGACCACCGGGCGGCGCAGCCGCTTGGCCTCGGCCGGCGACGCCACCAGCGGACGCGACGCGATCACGTACGGCATCGGGCGTCCTTCGTTCGTCGTGCCGTAGTGGCCCACGCGAATGCGATCGCCCGCCTTGGCCTGTAGCGCGTCCAAGAACGTGATCACATCCTCGTACGACGAGGTCGCCGTGTAGTTGGACTGCTCGGCGCGCGTACGCGGCAGATCCTGAGCGGGCTGCGCAGCCAGCTGCGCCGCCAAGAGGACGGGGAGGAGCATCGTGGTGGATGGAAAGAGGAAGAACGACCGCCGACGAAGGTTCACTCGATCGGACGTCCGGTCGCGGGATAGAACCGGCGGCCCTCGGCCGCCATCGACACCAGCAACGGTGCCGGCGTGAAGCGCCCGGGGAACCGTGCATCTAGTACGCGCAGCTGCTCCACGACGCTGGCGATGCCCTGGGCATCCAGCCAGCGGAACGGACCGCCGCGGAACGGTGGATACCCGATCCCGAACACCGCGCCGATGTCGCCATCACGCGCCGAGCGGAGGACGCCGTCGCCGAGACAGCGGGCGGCTTCGTTGGCCATGGCCAGCACGCAGCGGTGCTGGATCTCGCTGGCCGTGAGCGTGGTGCGCTCGGACTTCGTGGGGAGCAACTCGTACACCGACGCGTCCACACCCTGCTTCTTCCCGTCTTCATCGTACGAGTAGAAGCCGCTCTTGCCCTTGCGGCCCAGACGACCCGCTTCGAGCACCGCCGTCAGCGAGCGTGAGGGTGTGAGCCGTGCCCCGAACGCCTCGGCCATGATCTTGCCCGACTTCCCGGCGATGTCGAGCCCCACTTCGTCGATCAGCGTGATGGGCCCGACTGGGAAGCCGAACTCGACCATCGCCTTGTCGATCGCGTCGATCGCCACGCCTTCGTCGAGCATCAACCCCGCTTCGTTGATGTACGGCGCGAGGATGCGGTTCACGTAGAAGCCGGGGCTGTCATTGACGATGATCACCGTCTTCCCGAGCTTCCGCCCGAACGACACGACGGTCGTGATCACCTCGGGCGCGGTGCTCGACGTGACGATGACCTCGAGCAGCGGCATCTTCGGCACGGGCGAGAAGAAGTGCATGCCGATCACGCGCTCGGGGCGTTGCGCCGCCTTCGCGATGTCGCCGATGGGGATCGTCGACGTGTTGGTGGCGAAGATCGCGTGCGGCTTGAGCAAGCGCTCGGTCTCCTGTACCACCGTGTGCTTGACGGCGAGGTCCTCGAACACCGCCTCGATCACGAGGTCCACGCCGGCGAAGCCATCGTACGAGGTGGTACCACTCACCAGCGACATCTGATCGTCGAACTGCTGGCGCGTGATGCGCTTCTTGACGAATCCGTCCTTGAGCACATCGCGCACGGCGGTCATGCCGCGTAGGACCGCCTCGTGCTTCGCGTCCTTGAAGCGCACGGGCACATTCTGCTGCGCCGTGATCGCGGCGATGCCTGCGCCCATGAAGCCGGTACCGAGCACGCCGACGCGCTGCACCTTTAGCGGCGCGGGGGCATCACCAGAGACACCACTGTCCTTCTTCAGCGACGTGGTCGCGAAGAACAGGAACACCAGTTCCTTCGACACCGCCGTCGCCGCCATCTCACCGAACAGGCGGGCTTCTTCGGCGTAGCCCTTGGCGCGCGGACCATCGTACCCTGCGGCCACCGCTTCGAGCGCCGCGAGCAGCGCGGGATAATTCCCGTGCGACTTCTTGAGCGTCATCTCGCGCGCTTGCTTGAAGACGATCGACCGACCGATCGGGTTGTCCTCCAGCAACAGCGACGTGGCTGTGCCCTTCTTCGGCGGATG
Organism: Gemmatimonadaceae bacterium; assembly: GCA_040374005.1. Lineage (GTDB taxonomy): Bacteria > Gemmatimonadota > Gemmatimonadetes > Gemmatimonadales > Gemmatimonadaceae > DASRAP01. Next base: position 9,936 of record JBEIVF010000055.1, read on the forward strand.
CTTCCGTGCGCGCTTGCCCGACACGATGTCGCGCGCGCGCTGCACCGCGATCTCGCGCAAGATGTTCGGGTGCACCATCTCGTCCACCAAGCCCATGCTCAGCGCTTTGCGAGCGCGGATGTTCTTGCCGGTGAGGATCATGTCGAGCGCCGCCTGCAACC
>JBEIVF010000174.1:0-4365 GCA_040374005.1 Gemmatimonadaceae bacterium
CGGACAACGGGCGACGTGGTGCGCGCCGCGCTGTGGCTGGTCGGCACGGCCCCCGGGGTACGCACGATCTCCAGCGCGTTCTACTTGGTGGTGCCGCCGTTCCGGTCCGCGGAGCGTGAGGTGCTCACGTTCGCGGATTGCGCGGTGATCCCGTATCCCACCGCCAACCAGCTGGCCGACATCGCCATCGCGGCCGCGCGTGGGCGGGCCGCCATCGTGGGAGACACCCCGCGCCTCGCATTCCTCTCGTTCAGCACCGCCGGGAGCGCGGGCGGAGCGTCCATCGAGGCCGTGCGCGAGGCGCTGGCCTTGGTGCGGGAGCGGGAGCCCGCCCTCGCCGTCTCGGGCGAGATGCAGGCCGATGCCGCGCTCATCCGGGCGGTCGCCGAGCGGAAGATGCCGGGCGATCCCGTGGGCGGCGATGCCAATGTGCTGATCTTCCCCTCGCTCGACGCGGGGAACATCGCCTACAAGCTGGTGGAGCGTCTTGCGCACGCCCCGGCGATCGGCCCTATCCTTCAGGGGCTGGCGCAGCCGTGCGCGGATCTCTCGCGCGGCGCCAGCGCCGATGATATCGTCCACGTTGCTGCGATCACCGCCCTTCAGGCCGTTGCTACCGGGGAGCCCCGATGAGTTTCACCATCCAAAGACACCAGGACATCGTGATCGTCGAAGTCGACGGGCAGCTGATCGTCGGCAATCGGCAGGATCTCAAGCAGAGGGTGCTCGATGAACTCGCGAACGGCACGACGAAGGTCCTCGTGGACTTCGCGCGCGCCGGGTACATCGATTCGTCCGGGTTGGGCGTGCTCGTGTCGTTGGCCAAGCGGCTACGTGACGAGGGCGGCGAGCTCAAGCTCTGCAACCTGAACGACGATCTGCGCACGCTGTTCGAGCTGACGAAGCTCGACACGCTCTTCTCCATCGCGGATACACGCGAGCGCGCGCTCGACCGATTCTGATGCGACCAGCGCTCGAGTTGGCCATCCCGAGCGACGTCCAGTACATCGAAGGGATCGTCGCCGAGATCGTGGCGCGCTGTGCGGCGGTGGGGTTCCCGCCCAGGCTCGTCGCGCTCCACATCCCCGTCGCCATCAGCGAAGTGCTGGCCAACGCCATCCTGCGGGGCAACCGCGAGGATGTGCGCAAAGTGGTGCGGATCCGCGTGCAAGTGGACAGCGAAGCGCTCATCGTCGAAGTCGCCGACGAGGGCGATGGGTTCGATCTCACCGTGGCGATGCGTGACCCCACGACGCCGGATCGGATCGCGTGCGAGGACGGGCGCGGCCTCTTCCTGCTCCACGCCTTCGCGGATGCGATCGAGACGTTCCGCGATGCGGCGGGCGGCCAGCATGTCGTGCGCGTGACGGTGCGGTGTCCGTGAGCCGTTTCGATCCGCTCGCCGAGGCCCAGCGCGAGGCCCAGCTCGCCGCCGATGAACTCATCGAGCGCTACGAAGAGATCAATCTCCTGTACGGGATCGGCGAGTCCCTCGGGCGCACCGTCTCGCTCCCCGAGGCCGCGACGATCATCCTGCGCGACATCGCCGACACGGTCGGCGCGCGGCGCGGTGTGATCCTCGTCCACGATGCGGCCAGCGATCGGTTGGAGCCGGTGGCGCGGCGGGGCATCGGGGACGCGGACGTGGGGGCGATCCTCGCGACGGATCCCGACAGTCTCCTCGCGCGGGCGTTCCGGTCGCGTCAGGTGGTGTTGGCGGCCGCCACGGACCGTCGCGCGTCGCACGAAGGCGCCCTGTCGGGCTCGCTGCTCGCGGTGCCGATCCTCTGGACGTCGGCCGCGGAAGGGGCCGTGGCGCTGGGCGTACTCGCGCTCGCCGAGCACGCGAGTCCGCAGGGGTTCACGGCGGGCGACCAGAAGTTGCTCGCCGCCATCGCGACGCAGATCGGCGCGGCCATCGAGAACGCACGCCTCGTGCAGAGCTCGTTGGCGCAGCAGCGGCTCGCCCAAGAGATGCAGCTCGCGCATGACCTGCAGATGAAGTTGCTGCCGGCGGGGAGCGTGGTGGCCCCCGAGGCGGAGGCGGCGGCGCGCGTGCTGCCGGCGCAGAGCGTGGGCGGCGATTTCTATCACTTGTTCAAGCTCGAGGGTGACCGGACCGGGGTCATGATCGGCGATGTCTCGGGGCATGGGTATCAGGCCGCGTTGATCATGGCCCTCGCCATGAGCGCAGCGGCGATCCACGCGCAGCGCACGACCGATCCCGCCAAGGTACTGCACGACCTCATGGCCTCGCTCCGGGACGAGCTCGTGTCCACCGACATGTTCTTCACCGTGTGCTACGCGGTGATCGATCCGCGTCACGCCCAACTGCGCTTCGCGAACCTCGGACATCCGCATGCGTTCGTGGTCCGCGCGGACGGGCGACACGAGCGACTCACGGCCCAAGCGCCGCCGCTCGGCCTGGGTGATGATGAACCCATCGCCGTCACCACGATCGCCTGGTCGCGCGGCACGGACCTGTTCCTCGGCTTCACCGACGGCGTGAGCGATGCGCGCAACGCGGCCGGTGCGCGGTTCGGGGAGACGCGCGTGCTGGACACCGTGCTCCCGCAGCGCACCGCACCGCCCGCGCAGATCGTCGACGCGGTGCTGGATGCGGTCGCCGCCCATGGCGACGGGATCGCGCACGACGATGATCTCACACTCGTCGTTTTGCGGAGCTAACGTGGCCCGGCATGATGGATTCCAGAAGCCACGCAAGCGACTCGGCCAGCACTTTCTGACGGACCGTCGCATCCTCGACCGCATCGCGGGTGCGTTGCAGCTCACGGGGAACGAGACCGTGATCGAGGTCGGCCCGGGGCGGGGGGCGCTGACCGATCGATTGGTGGAGCGCTGCGGTCGGTTGCTCGCCATCGAGCTCGATCGCGATCTCGTCCCGTTCCTGCGCGAGCGGTACGCCAGCGCTGGCCACGTGATGATCCTCGAAGCCGACGTGCTCGACGTGGATCTGGCCGCGGTCGCGGCGGGGCCCTACGTGCTCGTCGGCAATGTGCCGTACTACATCACCACGCCGATCCTCTTCCACGCGCTGACCACACCGCGGCCGGACCGCGCCGTGTATCTCGTGCAACGCGAAGTGGCGGAGCGCGTGGCCGCGAAGCCCGGGAGCAAGGACTACGGCGCCCTCACCGTGAACGTGCAGACGGTGGCGCACGCCGAACTGGTGTTCACCGTACCGGCCGCGGCGTTCGATCCACCACCCAAGGTGGAGTCGGCGGTGCTCCGGATCACGCCGCTCGCCGAGCCGCTCATCGCACCAGAGCACGAAGCGGGGTTCCGAAAGTTCGTCCAAGCCGCCTTCGCGCAGCGCCGCAAGCAGTTGAAGGCGATCGTACGGAGTGTGGCCGGCCTCGACACGGATGCCGCGGCAGCACTACTCACTGGCGCGGCGATCGCACCCACGGAGCGGGCGGAGCAACTGGCGCCGAGAGACTTCGTCAGACTCTACGGTGCGGTGCGGGCCGCGCAGAAGCACGAGAAGCACGAGTAGCACGGGGCCGTAGTTCGTGCCTCTCGTGCCTCTCGTGCTTCTCGTGCTACTCGTGCTTCTCGTGCTCCTGATGCACCAGTGAGTACGTCAGCACCTCGAGTTCCGAGGCCATGTTCACATTCCGCACGGTCACCCCGTCCGGCACCTGCAGGTTCGCGGGCGCGAAGTTCAGGATGGCGCGCACGCCGGCCTTCACCAGTTTGTGCGCCGTCGGTTGCGCCGCCTCAGCGGGGACGGTCATGATGCCGATGTGCGGCTTGAGCGTGCGGACATCGCGCTCGAAGTGCGCCGTGTCGCGGATCTTGATGCCCTCAAGGAGCTGTCCGACACGCGTCTTGTTGGCATCGAAGATGCCGACCACGTGGAAGCCGTGCTGCCGGAAGCCATGGTACTGCGCGAGCGCCGCACCGATCTTGCCCGCGCCCACGATCACCACGCGCCAGTCGCGTCCGACGCCGAGGATCTCGCGAAGCTGGGTCATCAGCTCGGGGACCGTGTAGCCGAGGCCACGGGTGCCGAAGGAGCCGAAGGACGAGAGGTCCTTCCTGACTTGGGCGGAGGTGGTCCCGCCCGACGTGGCGAGCTCCTCACTGGAAACGGTCAGATGGCCGCGTGCGGCAAAGCCCTCCAAGTACCGGAGGTACAGGGAGAGACGGCGAACGGACGACTCAGCGATGCGCTTCACGATCGGGGCAGGCGTGGCTTGTGAAATCGTTCACAAGCTACGCGCTCCACTAGATTCCAGCAATGGCCGCTGACCGGGATCAACCGCTACACGCGATCGAGTATCTCGTCGTGGACGTCGAAACGACGGGCCGCGCGGCGGACGAGTCCGACCGGATCACCGA
>JBEIVF010000214.1:0-3327 GCA_040374005.1 Gemmatimonadaceae bacterium
ACCGTGTAGGCAGTAGGGCGAGTAGCACGAGTAGCGCGAGTAGCACGAGTAGCACGAGTAGCACGAGTAGCACGAGAGGCGCGGGGGAGATTCCCGTGCTTCTCGTGCCTCTCTCGTGCTTCTCGTGCTACTGCAGTTTAGTGGGCCCTGTAGGATTCGAACCTACGCCTGTCGGATTATGAGTCCGCTGCTCTACCGCTGAGCTCAGGGCCCTACTTTGAGAAGCACGAGAGGCACGAGTGGCACGAGTGGCACGAGTGGCACGAGTACAGGCCCGTGCTTCTCGTGCTACTCGTGCCTCTCTTGCCACTGCGTATAAGCTACTAGTACCTCGTCGCCCGTTACCGTTTGCGCGCCGAGTTTGCCGACTTCTACCCCGGCGGCGAAGTTGGCGATCACGGCGGCCTCCGAGGGCGTGGCTCCGGCCGCGAGCATCACCGCCAAGTACGCGGTGACCGTATCGCCGGCGCCGACCACATCGTAGACCTCGCGGGCCGTGGTGGGGATGCGCAATGTGCCGCCATCGGCGCTCAAGAGGCGCATGCCGCGCTCACCGAGGGTGAGCAGGAGGTGTTGACAGCCCAGACGGTCGAAGGCTTCCTGCAGGCCGCCGACGTGCTCGAGGTCGACCGTCGCCCCCAAGGCACTTTCCAGTTCGCGGCGGTTGGGCTTGAACACGGTGGCGCCCTGGTACGCGAAGAAGTGGCGGTACTTGGGGTCCACCACGATCGGGATCCCGCGGGCGCGGGCTCGTGCCGTGACTGCACTGATGAGATCGGGGGTCAGGACGCCCTTGTTGTAGTCCTCGAAGACGATCGCATCAGCGGTCTCGACGGCCGCGAGGGCGGCGGTCCGGAGCGCCGCGGCGTCGGGGCCCGTGAGGTCGGTGTCCTCTTCCTCATCGAACCGAAGGAGTTGCTGCGCCCGGGCGACGATGCGGGTCTTGGTCGTCGTGGGGCGGCCCACCGTCACGAGCGCGCGTTCGGGGGCCCCGATGGCGGTCAGCGCGGCCCGCAGGTGGGTCCCCGCAGCGTCGGCACCGACGGCTGCGACCAGCTCGGCCGTGGCGCCCAGCGCGGCCACGTTCTGCGCGACGTTCGCGGCCCCCCCGAGCGCATCGCGGCGTTCGCGGACGCGGACGACCGGGACCGGGGCTTCGGGCGAGATCCGCTCGGCGTCGCCGCGGAGGTACACGTCAAGCATGGCATCGCCGATGATGGCGACGCGCAGGCCGACGGCCGACGCGAGGAGCGCGGCCAGACGCGGGCGGGAGATGAGATCCGTGGGCACGGGTTCACGCTAGACACTCGCACGGCTTTGGGCTAGGCCCATGGCGCCGCCGTGGCCCCTGACGGACGTGGGGTCGTCCACTACCATTCGCCCGTGCGCCCCTCCGTCCCCGCCGCTCCCGTCCCGCCCACGCTGACGCTGGTCATTGCCCTCATCGCAATGTCCACATCGGGGCCGTTGGTGCGGATCGCCGATGCGCCGCCGCTGGCCATCGCGACGTGGCGCTTGGTCATGACGTTGGGCGTGGTCGCGGTGGCGCTCACGCTCACGGGCACGTGGGGGCAGCTCCGGCGGCTGTCGCGGCGCGATCTCGTGGTGGCCGTGGGCTCCGGGATCTTCCTCGCGTTGCACTTCTGGACGTGGATGGCGTCGCTTTCTCTGACCACCGTGGCCGCGAGTACGGTGCTCGTGTCGTTACAGCCGTTGTTCGTGGCGGCGGGCAGCGGGTTGCTGCTGCACGAACATCCGGCCCGCGGGCAGTGGGTGGGGATCGGCATCGCCGTGGTGGGGGCCATCATCATCGGGCTGGGCGCGGCGGGGGAGCCGGGAGCGGCGCAGTCGCTCTTGGGCAACTTCCTCGCGTTGATGGGGGCCGTGGCGGGCGCGGCGTATGTGCTCGCGGGGCGGCGCCTCCGCACCAATCTCGATCTATGGCCATGCGTGGGCGTGGTGTACTCGGTGGCGTTGATCGCGCTCCTGGGCTTCGTCGTGTGGCAGGACGTACCGATGCTCCCGCAGCCGTCGCGCACGTGGTGGACGATCGCGGCCATGGCGCTGGGGCCGATGTTGCTGGGCCACACGTTGCTCAACTACGCGTTGCGGTACCTGCCGGCGCATGTGGTGAACCTCACGGCGATCGGGGAGCCGGTGGGCGCCACGCTTCTCGCGTGGTGGTGGCTGCACGAATTGCCCAGTCGGGCAACGCTCGTCGGCGGGCTGGTCGCGGTGGCGGGACTGCTGGTGGCCGGTCGGTATTCGGTCCCCCGCGCGGCGCGCCGAAGTGCCGCGTCGGCTGATTAGGATTCACGGCATGACGACTCCTCTGCCGCTCTCCTTGACGGTGCGGGTCACGCGTGGCCCGATGGTGGAGTCGCGCCATCGCGTGCACGGCGTGGTCGTCGACACGTCGGGTGCCGTGATCGCCGCCGCGGGTGAAGTCGACCTGCGCACCTACTGGCGCTCGTGTGCCAAGCCCTTCCAGGTGATGCCACTCGTGGCGGATGGCGGCATCGATCGCATCGACTGGGGGGACGATGAGCTCGTGTTGGCCTGCGCCTCCCATGGCGGGGAGCCCGAGCATGTCGCCATCGCCTCGCGCATGTTGTCGACCATCGGCCTCGACGAGGGCGACCTCGCCTGCGGGCCGTCCGAGCCGCTATCCCGGCGTGGGCTCCAGATGTGGCGAGAGTCCGGGAGTCCGCTCACGCGACTCCACAACAACTGCTCGGGCAAGCACGCGGCCATGCTGGCCCGCGCGTTGCAGTGTGGCTGGCCGACCAAGGATTATCAGGCCGCGGAGCACCCCGTGCAGCGCGAGGCACTCGCGCAGGCGGCGCACTGGACCCGAACGCCGGCCGATCAGATCGCGGTCGGGATCGACGGCTGCGGTGTGAGCGTGTTCGGCGTGCCGCTCCGTGGCATGGCACTGGCGTACGCGCATCTCGCGGCGCAGGCGCAGGCCGGCGAAGGGGCGGCCGCGCGCATCGTGCGGGCCATCACCGCCCGTCCGTTCCTGATCGGGGGCACCGATCGATTCGACACGGTGCTGGCGATGGAGACGGGCGGCGCGCTGATCGCCAAAGTGGGCGCCGAAGGCGTGCATTGCGTGGCGGTGCCGTCGCGCGGATGGGGCCTCGCGCTCAAAGTGGAGGACGGCTCGCTCCGGGCCCAGCATGTCGCGGTGATCGCCGCGCTGCAACAACTCGATCTTTTGCCGGCGGAGTTACCGCCGGCGCTGCAGGCCTTCGCCGTCCGCGGGGTCAAGAACACCCGCGGTGAGATCGTCGGCGAGATCTCACTCTAGTAGACCTTGCGTTC
>JBEIVF010000224.1:0-3053 GCA_040374005.1 Gemmatimonadaceae bacterium
CGCGGGGCCACCGCGGGCGACGATCACGGTCCAGGCGCGGGTGGTGACGCGCGAACTCGCCGCGCCGCGCACGGTGCGCGCGACGCTCATGCTCAACGGTCGCGCCGCCACCACGCGTGAGGTCACCCTCCCCGTGTCGGGCGAGACGGTGGTCGCCTTCGCTGCCGTGCCGGCCCCGGTGGGTCGTGTCTCCGGCGCCGTGCAGCTCGCGCCGGACTCGCTGGCGGCTGACGATGTGCTGCATTTCGCGCTCCCACGCGATGATGGCGTGCGCGTGCTGTTCGTGACGCCGAGCGAGGGCACGAGCACCGAGACGATGTTCCTCGAGCGCGCCTTGGCGATCGGCGAGACCCCCGCGATCCGCCTGACCCGCCTGCGCCCGAGCGAGGTGACCGCGCGCATGCTCACGGACGCGACGCTGGTGGTGCTGTGGGACGTCGACCCGTCGGTGGGCCCGCTCGCCACCGCGCTCACGCCGTGGGTCGCCCGTGGCGGCGGCGCGGTGGTCGTCGCGGGCACGCGGATCGGTTCGCGGCTCGTGGCCAGTCCCCTGGTCCCTGCCGTCGGGCGAGGATTCACCGAGCGCGCACCAACGGCGCCGGGAGTGCTCGGCGAGGTGACGCTCGACCACCCGCTGTTCGCGCCCTTCCGTGAGGCGAGTGGTGCCCTCGGCGCCGTCCGGTTCACGCGGTATGCTCGGTTGGACACCGAGGTCGGCGCGACCGTCTTGGCGCGCTTCGATGACGGGGCACCCGCGGTGGTGGAGGCGCGCCACGGCGTGGGCCGCGTGCTGACCATCGCCACGCCGCTTGATGGACGGGGGAGCGACTTCGCCTTGCAGCCGGCGTTCCTGCCCTTCGTACGACGGATGGTCTTGCACACCGCGGGATTCGCCGATGCCCCGCTGTGGCGTCCGACGGGCGACAGCTGGCCGATCCGCGCGTCCATCAGCGCCCCGGTGGTCTCCACGCCGAGCGAGGGGATCGAACGGCCCGTCCCGGATTCGGCCGGGAGTGCCGTCGTGCTGACCCAAGCGGGGCTATACTCCGTGTATGACCGACAGGTGGCGGGGGAGCCCCTCGACGTCACCGCCGTGAATGCGCCGGCGACCGAGTCCGACCTGACCCCAGTGGATCCGCGGGAGTTGTTGCTCGGGATCCGTGAAGTAGATGCGACGACGGCGGGCTTCGCGGCTCCGCCCACGCCGCAGGAACTCGAAGGACAACAAGGCGTGTGGCGCTGGTTGTTGGCGCTGGTGGCGGCGCTGTTGCTCGTCGAGACGTTGATGGCTACCCGTGGACGACGCGCCGTTTCGGGCCGCGTCGCTGCTCCTCCGCCGGACCGGAGTACGATATGACGCCGATCGCTGAACTGCAGCTCTCTCTCGCGACCCTCCGCAAGCAGTGGCGCCAACGCGTCTTGCTGGAATCGGCGGTCCGGGTGGTCATCGCCGTGCTGCTCGCGCTGGTCGCGGGGGCGTTGCTCACCTGGTGGCTCAACGGCAGTTCGCTGTCGGTGCTCCTCACCCGCGTCTTCGGTTACGGCGTGATCCTATTCGCCATCGCCCGCTACGTGGTGGTGCCGCTGGTCCAGCGCGCGAGCGATGAACGATTCGCCTTGTACGTGGAAGAACGCGCCCCGCAGTTGCGCCAAGGACTCCTCGCGGCCGTCCACGAACTGCGGACGCCCGATGCGGAACGCGCATCGGCCTCGTTGACCAATCGGCTCGTGGAGCAGGTCGTGCGCACGTTGCGCCCGCTCGTCAACACGGGCGCCCTCGAGGCGGCGCCGCGCACCAAGGCGGTGCGCGCGCTCGGCATCCTCTCCCTCGCCGGCGCCGCCCTCGTGGTCTTCGGACCGGGCGGACTCCGTACGACCGGGCGTTTGTTGTTCGCGCCATCGTCTGCTGCCGCCGCGGCGGTGCCCGTGCGCGCCGTGTCGGTCACGCCCGGCCATGCGACCGTCCCGCGTGGCGGCGCCCTCGAGATCACCGGGACGCTCGAGAATTTCTCGGCGGACTTCGCCGAACTCGTGTTCCGCACGTCGGATGCTGCAGAGTGGATCCGCTTGCCCATGTCGCGGGACTCGGCCTCCGGCACATTCAGCGCGCGCGTGTTCGACCTCATCGAGCCGACAACTTACTTCGTCGAATCGGATGGGATCCGTTCGGGCGAGTTCACGTTGAAGATCAGCGACCTGCCCGCGGTGTCGCAGGTAGCGCTCGACCTCGTGTTCCCGGCCTATACACGCGACGAACCCGAGACCATCGAGGATGGCGGCGACGTGGCGGCGGTCGTGGGCACGCGCGTGACCGTGCGTCCCACCATCACGAAGGACGTGCGCGGCGGCGTCCTGCGCTTCGACGATGGGAGCGAGATGCCGCTCGCCAAGGCCGCTGACGGTACGTGGTCGGCCACGTTCACGGTCAAGACGGACGGCTTCTACCGGATCGACCTGGAGTCCACCGATGGCCGCGATGTGATCGGCGGCATCCAGTACGCGATCGAAGCCCTCGAGGACCGCGGACCCACGGTGACCATCGCGTCCCCGGGCCGCGACACGCGCGCGACGGCGGTCGAGGAGCTCGCGATCGACATCACCGCGACTGACGAGTACGGTCTCGCCGAACTCTCGATGAGCTACCGCGTGAACGGTGGCGAGGAGAAGACGGTGATCCTCTCGCAGGGGTCTGGTAACAGCACGGAGATGCGCGCGGCGCACACGCTCTTCCTCGAGGAGCTGGGCCTGAAGCCTGGTGACCTCGTGGCGTATCACGCAACGGCGAAGGACGGGTCGGGCAACGTCACGCGCAGCGACGTGTACTTCGTGGACATCCGTCCGTTCGGGATGACGTACCGTCGTGGTGAGGAAGCCGCGCCGCCGGGTGGTGGCGGCGGCGGTGAACAAGGCGGACAAGAGACTGGCCAACTGGTACAGCGGCAGCGCGACATCGTCGCGGGCACCTTCAATTGGGTGCGCGACAGCGCCAAGATAGATGAGCGTCGGCGACGGCAGGACCTGACGACGTTGGCGATCGCGCAGGGACGCTTGAA
>JBEIVF010000234.1:0-2911 GCA_040374005.1 Gemmatimonadaceae bacterium
GCGTTCGTGAACGCTCGCACCGCGTAGTCGAGGTCTTCTCGCGAGTGCGCCGCCGACACCTGACACCGCACCCGGGCCGTACCCTGCGGCACCACCGGAAAGCCGAAGCCCGTCACGAACACCCCCTCATCTAATAGACGACGGCTCATCGCGATCGCCGCCGCCGTTTCGCCGATCAGGATCGGGACGATCGGGGTGTCACCAGGCATCGGCGCGAACCCCGCGGCGATCATCTGCTCGCGGAAGTACAACTGATTGTCGCGTAGCGTCGTGACCAGCTCGGGGTGCGCGACCAAGTGCCGGATCGCGGCCAGCGCGGAGGCCGCGACCGTGGGTGGCAACGCGTTCGAGAACAGCTGTGGTCGCGACCGCTGCGTGAGCACGTCGCACAGCGCCTTGGAGCCGGCCACGAAGCCGCCGGCCGCCCCGCCGAGCGCCTTGCCGAGGGTCGAGGTGATGATGTCCACCTCGCCGACCATCCCGTAGTGCTCGGCCGTGCCGCGTCCGGTCTTCCCGAGCACGCCGGTGGCATGCGAGTCGTCCATGATCACGATGGCGTCGTGCTCGCGGGCGAGCTGGACGATGTCGGGGAGCTTGGCGATGCTCCCCTCCATCGAGAACACACCGTCGGTCCAGATCACTCGGCGCCGGGCGTCCTTGGCGCCGATGAGCTTGGCGCGCAGGTCATCCATGTCGCTGTGCGAGTACACGCCCGTCGTGCACTTCGTGATGGACTTGGCCAAGCGGATCGAGTCGATGATCGACGCGTGGTTCAGCGCGTCCGACACCACGAAGTCCCCGTCTTGGACCAGCGACGCGGTGAGCCCTTCGTTGGCGTTCCAGCAGGACACATACGACAGCGAGGCCTCGGTGCCGACGAGGCCAGCGATCGCCGCCTCCAACTCCCGGTGCACCGTGAACGTGCCGCAGATGAAGCGCACCGAGCCGGTGCCCGCGCCGAAGCGGTGCAGGGCATCGACCCCCGCTTGGATCACATCGGGCTTGTCACACAGCCCGAGGTAGTTGTTGGACGACAGGATGAGCGTCTCCCCCATTCCTTCGATCCGCACATGCGCGGACTGCGGGGAGTCGAGGTACATCAGCTCCTTATAGGTCCCGGCCGCGTGGTGCGCGTCGAGCTCAGCGCGGAGGGACGCTTCGAGGGCAGTGTTGGGCATCGTGACTCAGAGTTCGAAAACGACCTTGCCCGCTTCGCCGCTCTTGATGAGGTGCATCGCTTCATCAAAAGCTTCGAGCGGAAGGCGGTGGGTGATCACAGGGGTCGGGTCGAACGCGCCGGAGCGCAGGAACTGCGTCATCTGGAGCCACGTGTCGTACATGCGCCGACCGACGACGCCGTACACCGTGAGTCCTTTGAAGATGATCTCGGTGGCGAAGTCCACGTCCATCGGCTTGGCGGGAATGCCGAGCATCTGGACACGGCCGGCCGGTCGGGCGAGGGCGAACGCTTGGTGCACCGCCGCGGGGACCCCGGACATCTCGAGGACCACGTCGGCGCCGAGGCCGCGCGACGCGTTGTGCACGGCGGCGGGCGCGTCCTCAGGGGCGACGGCTTCATGCGCCCCCATCGCGATCGCGAGCGCCCGGCGGCGCGGATTGGGATCGGTGGCGATCACCCGCGACGCGCCAGCCGCTTTCGCGATCCCGACGGCGAAGCAGCCGATGGGACCGCAGCCCGTCACGAGCACGACGGAGCCGGGGATGTTCGCGGTGAGCGCGGTGTGGAACGCGTTACCCATCGGGTCGTGGATGCCGCCGATCTCGAACGAGATGTCGTCATCGAGGTGCCAGACATTGCTGGCCGGCATCGCGATGAAGTCGGCGAAGCAGCCGTCGCGATCCACGCCGATGATCTTGGTGGCCGGATCGACATGCGCCTGGCCGGTCCGACTGAAGTACGACAGCGGTGGGACGATGTGTCCTTCGGCGGTGACGCGATCGCCGAGCGTGACATCGGTCACCAACGATCCGACCTTCACGACCTCGCCGGCGAACTCGTGGCCGACGGTGAACGGCGGTCGGCAGCGACCAGCGGCCCACGCGTCCCACTCGTAGATGTGGACGTCGGTGCCGCAGACCCCGGCGTTGCGGACCTTGATCAGGACTTCGTCGTCGCGGATCTCCGGGACGGCGACATCGGCGAGCTCGAAGCCCGGGCCGGCCGTGCGTTTGACGAGCGCTCTCACGCGCGATTCTCCTCGGGAAGTACGGTGACGCGCGGGGTGCATCCGTGCGCGTGCACTCAAGCTCACACACTGCGGCGCGCGGCGAAAGCGGCGCACGGTGCGCGGTGCGTTCGGGTCCGTGCGGCGCGTCGCGCGGACGCGTCGGCGTTGCCTGATCCGGTGCTCGCGCGTCCTTGGCGGAACACGTGTGTGAACGGTCGCCGCAACTTTGCTATTGCGCGCACACTCGCGACGTCCTATATTCGCGGACAGCGACCAACCGGGCGATGGCCCGAGGGTACTGCGTGGTAGAACTGCGAAAGCAAACTGTGTCCAGAGGCTCTCTCGTCAGTCCGATGCTCTGCATCGAGGCTGCGGTTCGTGGCCCCTCCCCGATCGCGCGATCCCGCGCCTCGGTGCTTCGCAGTCCCGCCGAGTGCGCTGACCAGCGCTCGGCTGACGGCCGATCCCCCCTCGCTTCTTTCGTGATCAATAGCACCTGACCCATATCGCGCGGTCCGTTGACCGCGCTTCGGATCCGGCGTGTTCGCTTGGCAGTGGACGCGACGGAGGTAGTACACTCGACTTTCCACCGGGGGAACGATCGAGTGCAAGTAACCTCCTTGCAAGGAGCAACGAATGCCTGCCAAGAAGAAGGCCGCCAAGAAGGCTGCCAAGAAGACGGTCAAGAAGGCCGCGAAGAAGACGGCGAAGAAGACGGCGAA
>JBEIVF010000274.1:0-2356 GCA_040374005.1 Gemmatimonadaceae bacterium
CAGATAGTGGCCCGCGCATCCTTGAAATATACGCATTTCCGGCCCCGATGTTCACCAACGGGAGGTCGACGGGTCGCTCGGGCCGTGTTACGTTCCCCCTCGATTCCTGAGGTTGGCTGGGTTCGCCCGTTTGGAGATGGTTCCGTGATCCGTGTCCGTCACTTGGTCCTGGCGCTGTGCGCCGTTTCGTCGCTCGAGGCGCAGCAGGCGCGCCCGGCCGCTCCGCATGACCTGAGCGTCTACAACATCATCCCCGCGCCGGCCTCCCTGAAGCCCGGGATCGGCACCTTCCGGCTCGACTCGGCGACGGCCATCCACGCCGATGCCGTCCTGCTGCCGGTGGCTCAGGTGTTCGCGCGCCAGATCGCCGGACCCACGGGACTCACGCTGACCGCGGGTACGGCCGCCCCCGCGGCGGGGGCGAAGGTCATTCGCCTCCAGCTCGACCGTTCGGTCACAGGCGCCGAGGCCTACGCGTTGGCGGTCACCCCCACGAGCGTGACCGTGCGGGCCTCGACGCCGGCCGGCGCATTCTACGGGCTGGAGACGGTGAAGCAGCTCCTCCCCGCCGGTATCTACCGCGCCGCGCCCGTCGGCAACACGGCGTGGACCATCCCGGCGGTGACCATCGCTGATGCGCCGCGCTTCGGCTGGCGCGGCTCGCATTTGGATGTGTCGCGGCACTTCGCGCCCAAGGAGTACGTCAAGAAGCACATCGACTTGATGGCGCAGCATAAGCTCAATCGCTTCCACTGGCACCTCACCGAGGACCAAGGCTGGCGCATCGAGATCCGGAAGTATCCGCGCCTCACCGAAGTGGGCTCGTGTCGCGCACGCACGCTGATCGGTCCGCACGTGAGTGATCCCGCGCGCCGTCAGTACGACAACAAGCCGCACTGTGGCTTCTACACGCAGGACGATGTGCGTGAGATCGTGGCGTATGCCGCCGAGCGTCACATCGTCGTCGTGCCCGAGATCGAGATGCCGGGGCACGCGCAGGCGGCGATCGCGGCGTATCCGCACTTGGGGAATCGTCCGGACACCACCGTGGGTGTGTACGACGCGTGGGGCGTGAGCCCGTGGATCTTCAACGCGGAGCCGGCGACGATCTCGTTCCTGCAGGATGTGCTCACCGAAGTGCTCGCGCTGTTCCCGGGGCCGTACATCCACATTGGTGGTGATGAAGCCATCAAGGATCAGTGGAAGGGGAACCCGCGCATCGACGCCCGCATCAAGGAGCTCGGCCTCAAGGACGAGCACGAGTTGCAGAGCTGGTTCATTCGGCAGATGGATAAGTTCCTCACCGACCGTGGCCGTCGCCTGATCGGCTGGGACGAGATCCTTGAGGGTGGATTAGCCGAGAACGCGACGGTGATGAGCTGGCGTGGTGAGGACGGCGGCATTGCCGCGGCTAAGGCCGGTCACGACGTGGTGATGGCGCCGAACAGCCACACGTATCTCGATCACTATCAGTCGCGCGAGACGCGTCGTGAGCCGTTGGCGATCGGCGGGTTCTTGCCGCTGGACCGGGTGTATTCGTACGAGCCGATCCCCGCGAGTCTCACGCCGGAGCAGGCCAAGCATGTGCTGGGCGCGCAGGCGCAGTTGTGGGCGGAGTACATCCCCAACACGAAGCACATGGAGTACATGGCGTACCCGCGGCTCAGTGCGCTGTCGGAAGTGGTGTGGTCGCCGAAGGCGTCGCGCGATCTGAGCGACTTCATGCGCCGGCTGCACCGGCACGCGGACCGGTTGCAGGCGATGGATGTGAATTATCGGCGGTGGTAGCAACGGTGGGGGCGGTCGCGAACGGCGCCCGCCCCCAGGCACACCCAACGATTACAACGCCGGCCGCCGCAGATGAAAGTCCGTCGCCTTCTGGAACGCATGCGCGACGCTCAAGATCTTGTCGTCGGCGAATAGCGCACCCGTGATCACCGCGCAGATCGGCTGCGGATTCAGCGCCGGCGCTGGCGTGGCATTCGCGCCACCGCGTCCACCGCCGCCACCGAAGTTCGGCACATCGAACTTGTACGGGAGCACCACGCACGGATGCCCCGTTTGCGCGTTGGGTCCGATGTCCGCATTCGGGTTGCCGATGAACATGTCGAGGTCCTTCATGTACTCGGCCCACTTGGTCATCAGCACATAGCGCCGACGCTGATTCTGCACGAAATCGAACGCGCGAATCGTGCGCCCATTCACGAAGCGCGGATTCCAATCGGCCGGCGCCATCGGATCGGGCGGCGTCGCCGGCGCACCAGCGGCCGCACCGCGACCACCACCGCCGCCGCCACCACCACCACGGCCCGGCTCCGGCAACGCGGTGAGATCAAGCCCCACCTGCGCGGCCTTC
>JBEIVF010000077.1:0-8506 GCA_040374005.1 Gemmatimonadaceae bacterium
GCACGAGAAGCACGAAACTGAAGTCTGGGTAGCACAAAGGGGGCGCGGATAATACCGCGCCCCCTTCGTGCTTCTCGTGCTACCCGTGCCTCTCGTGCTACTGCCGTCGCGCGACCGGTGCGTCGGCGCTGGCCCACCACCAGGGTCCGCCCGGTCGCGTGCGGGGCCACGTCTCATCCAACGTCATCCCGTTGTACAACCGGCCGTTCTTCATCACCTGACCCACGGTGTTCGTGTTGCGCAGGTTGTCGAGCGGGTTCGCGTCGAGGATCACCATGTCGGCGAGCTTGCCGACTTCGATCGAACCCAAATCCGTCTGCAGGCCGATCGCTTCGGCACCCATGATCGTCGCGACGCGGAGGGCGTCGTGGTTCGACAACCCGCCCATCGCCATGGACCACAGCTCCCAGTGGTAGCCGAGGCCTTGGAGCTGGCCGTGTGAGCCGACGCCCGCCAAGCCGCCGGCGGCGACGAGGTCGCGGATCGACTCACCGATCGGCTTCATCACGTGCTGTGACGGGTGGAACCAGCCCGCGCCGGCGCCGGTGGTCACGGCACCGGGCGATCCACCGCGGCGCAGCAACTTGCCCTCGAGGTCGGCCCACGGCGTCACCGCCTTGAGCTTTGCATCATTCAGGTTGTCCTCCGTCTCGTACCAATAGTTCTCGGCCCACGGCCCACCATACGCCACGAGGATGGTCGGCGTGTACACGGTGCGCGACTCCTTCATCAATCGGATGAAGTCGTTCTGCAACGGGAACGTCGGGATCGAGTGCTCGTGTCCGCTGTAGCCGTCGATGAACTCCGTCATCGTCATCTTCACGTCGAGTGAGCCCTCGGTCGTCGGCATCAGCTTGAGCTCGTTCGCCGCCTGGATGATCCACTGCCGCTGCTCGCGGTTGCCCGCGGTGTACTCCTTGATGGTCTTCGTGTCGTAGTACAGCGCGTAGCGCTTGAGCACGCGCCGCGCATGGTCGAGATCGCGAATGTTCTCGCCGGCGAACACGCCCGGACCGGTGCTGTAGATGCGGGGGCCGAGGATGTTGCCGGCGACCACTTGGTCTTCGTACGAGAGCACGTCAGTGGATCCGGTCTGCGGATCGCGCACCGTCGTCACGCCGTAGGCGAGGTTGGCGATGTAGCTCCACACCGGCTCGCGATGGATGCCCGCCGACACGCGAAGGTGCGCGTGGGTGTCCACGAAGCCCGGCATGATGGTCTTGCCGGCCACGTTGATCACGCGCGCGCCAGCCGGCACTGCGACCGAACCCCGGGCACCGACGGCGACGATGCGCCCGTTGGTCACCACGATGTCGGCGTTCTCGATGACCTCGGTCCCGCGCATCGTGATCGCGCGAGCGCCGCGGAGTACCGCCGAACCGCTCGGCATGTCGCGGTTCGCGTTGACGAGCACGCGCACTTCGAGCGGCTGGAACTGCGGCACTGGACCACGTGCGGCACCGGCGCCGCCGCGTCCACCGCCGCCCGCCGCGCTGTCGCCGGCCGCCGGCGTCGGCGCCGCACCGCGGGCCTTGCGCACGGAGTCGTCGAACACGCGCGCCTGGGCGATGTCATACACGACATGCGCGTTGCCGATGGACCAGTGCACCGTCTTGCCGTCAGCACGCCACGTGGGGAACTGTCCACCGATGTCGGTGAGCTTCTTGACGGGGAACGTCGCCTGCTCCGGGTTCGCGACGGCGATCGTCGGCTCGGTACCGCCGAGCGTGGGGACCGTGACGAGGAAGAGATCCGTACCGGCGTAGGCGAGCGCCTGGTCCTTGTCGACGGGCGACACACGGATCCAATTGGCACCAGTCACGCGAACATGCGAGCGCTCCTCCGTACCGTCCCACCGCATGGATACGAGCCCGCGCCCACCCGAGAAGTAGATGCGCGACGAGTCCTGGGCGGTGAAGTGCGGGTTGCTGAGCCCACCCGTCGGCGCGATGAACGTCGCCGCGCCACCGGTGGCGGGGATCCACACGATGTCCTGCGCCGCACCACCGGCACCCGCGCCCACCGACTCACGGAAATTGCGTAGCGGTCCACGGATCACGACGATGCGACGTCCATCAAGCGAGTACGTGGGTGATTGCCAGAACGCGGCCTCGTTGGTCAGGCGTTGCGGAGTCCCACCGGTGGACGCCACACGATGGATCGCGCCCCCCGCCGTGTTGCTCCACGTGGTATAGATGATCGACGCGCCATCCGGGCTCCACGCGGGCTGATACTCACCCACATCCTGCGTGGTCAGGCGGCGCGGCGTGCCTGCCGGCCAATCCATGACGTACAGTCGGTCAAGCGCCACGAATGCCACGCGCTTGCCATCGGGTGACGGCACCGCGTCGCGGATCTGCTTCACCACGAAGGTGGACGAATCGGCGATTGGATACGTGAAGTGCACCGCCGGTCCCATCGCCTGCACCACCTCGGCCGTGAACGGGATCTCACGCGCGGTGCCGCCGGCAATGGGCACGCGCCACAGCTTGCCGTCCCACGTGGTGATGAGCTCCTTCGAATCCGGCGTGAAGGTCATGCCCGGATACACATCGAGCGTGGCACGCGACTCTTGGTCGTCGCGCTGCACCGGGTAGACGAGCCAGCGCTCTTCACCGGTGGCGAGCTCGCGGATGCGCAAGCGCGTCTCGGTGATGTGACGCGTGCCGTACACCAGCCACTTGCCGTCCGGCGAGAGGGTGGGACGGAACGCGGAGCCCCAGCGATTCTCACGAGTATTGGTCGCGCCGGTCTCGCGGTCGTACGAGATCAGCTGGTAGTCCGACATGGGGGTGTTGTAGATCCACCCACCACGCCGCTGCGCGAACCACACGTAGCGACCATCGGGGCTCACCGCGGCACCCATCTGCCGCGTGACATCGCCACCACCGCCGCCACGGCCGGCCGCCGGCGCGGCGTCGTCGGTGCGGATCAGCTGCTGGCCCTGGCCGCCTTCGGTGTGGAACATCCAGAGCTTCGTGCCGCGCGTGACGACCACGTACTTGCCATCGGGCGTGAAGTCCGGCGACTCGTAGTTGTTGGTCTTGCCGCGCGTGATCTGCACGGTGTCCTTCTTGTCGAGCGAGAGCGTCCACAGGTTGTAGCCGCCGTCGCGGTCGCTGACGAACACGACCTTCTTGCCATCGGGCGAGAACCGTGGCTGCACATCCACCCCCATCCCGCGCGTCAGCGGCGTGGCCTGCCCGCCCCCGATCGGCATGGTGTAGAGATCACCGAGGATGTCGAAGACCAACGTCTGGCCGTCGGGCGAGATATCCACCGACATCCAGTGTCCGACATTCGTGGTGAACGTCGTGGTCCGCGTGGGTCGGAGCGGGAGGAGCTCCTGCATCGGGTCCCGCGGGGTGCGCGGGGCGGCCGGGGCCTGTGCGGCGAGCGCGAGCGGGGTGGCCAGCAGGAGGAGCGCGAGGCGAAGTGGCATCGTCGTGGGGTTGAGGACGACCCAATAGTAGCACGAGTGGCACGGGTGGCACGAGTGGCACGGGGGGGGGGCGGCCGCCTAGCCTGTGGGCAGGCGGCGTTCGATCGAGTCCACCAACCGCTTGAACGGATCGAATCCCACCACCCGCTCGGCGTCGGCCACGAAGTTCGACAGGGCGTTCACATCGTAGATGTACGCCTGTCCGTCGCGGTCGTCGATCAAGTACTCGATGCCGCCCACATCAAGCCCCACGCGCTGGGCGATCCGCTCGCAGGCCGCGATGAGCTCGGGCGGCGGCGTGGAGCCCTCGACGCGCATCCCGTTCTTCGGGGCATCAAGGGCGCAGGCCGACCGCTCCAGCGCCACGCCGTCGGTGGTCTGGCACACATCGGCCGGGCACAGATTGAAGGAGTCGTCCCCGGGGAACACGTTGATCGCGTACAGGAACTTCCCGTCGAGCACTTCCACCCGTGTGATGTGGCCGCCACGGAGCGGCGCGTACTCCTGCACCAGCGCCGTGGAATCCACGCCGAGGTCGAGCGTGCGGGCTTCCGCCGCGCGCGCTAGTGACTCGGGGGAGTCGAAGCGCACGATGCCCGCGCCCGAACCGCCGATGTTCGCCTTCACCAGCACCGGAAAGCGGAGCCCACGTGCCGCATCGGGTGCAACTGACGCATCGTTGATGACGCGGGTGCGCGGCGCCGCGATGCCGAGCTCAGCGAGCACATCGAGCTGGCGCGCCTTGGAGATCTCATAGCCGTACACGAGCGAGCCATTGATCACGGGGACGCCCAGTCGCTCGAGGTGACCAAGCCATGCCAGTGTGTGGAACGTGGATTGGGCGTTCCCGCGCAGGTAGGCCGACGGTGATGCGCGGTTCACGACCAGCGAGTACGGGGCCTCGCGCTCCGTGGGATCGTAGACGTGCGCCGCGGCATCGAGACGGACATACGCGTGCCCACGACGCTCCAGCTCGGTGAAGAGCGGCTTGAACCAGTCGGGGTGCTCGTAGTAGACAGCGATCGGCTTGCGGGACGGCGACATCAGCCAGCTCCAGTCAGGAATTCCATCACGGGGCGGCGCTCGCGACCCAGGAGCTCCACCAGAGATCGCGGAGCATTTGCGCACCCGCGGCGAGCCGCGCGGCGGCGAACGCCTTCGCCTCAGGCCGACGGTCATCGACGCCGAACGGTTGCGCCTTGTCGAGCTCGTACAGCCGCTCGACCAACGCGTGGCTCTCGGTGATGTGCGCGAGGATCGCGGAGCGCAGGTCGGGGAACGTACGGGGCTCGCGGGCGATCAACGGTGTGAGATCGTTCTGCCGCACATGCGCCTGTACGAACGCCGATTCAAAGCGACTGTGGAATCGGTTATCCGTCGCGTAGCCCTTGGGGTTGCGACCACGCCAGCCATTGAAGTGGATGGTCGTGTGCGCCGGGTTCGACGCGTCCGTCACGTAGTGCCCGAGGATGCCGGCATCGTTGATGATGCGCGCGTCGATGAACGCCCGCTGCGCTGCGGATCGCGCGCGGCGCCACGCCTGAAAGCCTACGCGTAATCGCTGCGAATACTCGAGCATCGTGAAGGGCAGCACCCCGACCGTTTGTGCTCGCTCGCCGATGCGCCGTAGGGAATCCGCGAACGCGAACCGGTCAGGGGCTTGCAGGATCCCCGCCCGTCGCGCCGCAGGCAACAGCTCAAGATCGATGAAGTGTTCGGGCGCGCCCGCGGCATCCATCGCCCGATCGGCGCCGCGCGCATTGCCGCCGCGCCAGCGATCCGGCTCGGGGTTCAGGTACACGAGCTGCTCAGCCGCATCGCGAAAGAACGCCGGCATCTCGTCGGGCAATGCCGCGACGGCGGCCCGTGCGGCGATGGTGTGCCCGTGCTCGCCCCAGCGCCGCGTGGCAGCGGCACTGAGGACGAGTGTGGCGGCGAGGATCGTCAGGATGGTGGAGTGGCGCATGCCACTCAATATCCGTAGATCGCCGCCAATCCGGTATGCGTGGGCATCTTGTCGGTCGGGACCACGACCACCTCTCCACCGCGTGCCACGACTTCTTCGGCGATATCATCGAGGAGATCGTCCACGCCAGCCGCGGCATCGGGAATTGTCACGATCTCACCCGTGGCGCGATCGAGCGTGCCCGGTAACACGGTGTCCGCATCCACCAGCAAGGTCCGCACGCGGCCTTGGATGGCCGCCGCCGCCACGTTGACGAGATCGTCATCGCCCTTGCCATGCGCGCGATGATCCCCGAAGCGCTCCACGTGCGCTGCCAATCGGGCCGGCGAGGCGGTCAGCATCTGGAGCCTCCGGTGCGGTTGAACGTCTATCGCAAGTATCGGCCGCGAACGGCAGAACGCGAGCGCTCAGCCGAACGCGGTCAGCATGGGCCGACCGCGGCATCACGCACGCGGGTCAGTCGCGGCGCGGTGGACGCATCGCTGGCGTCGAGCGCTGCGCGCGCTCCACCAAGCGCTTCAACTCGGCGATCGGCTCCGGATCGTCGTCCACCTGCAAGCGGAGCACCACGTCGTTGTTGAGCCACACGCCCGCGCCCTTCTTGACGATGAGTAGCGCCGCCGACTGCATGCCGCGGGTGTCGCCACCCGCCGCCTGACCCGCTTCGAGCGCGGCCACCAGGCGGAACGATAAGTGCCCCGGCGTGCGCTCGAAGGCAGCGATCATCGAGTCCACGACACCCTGGCCCGCGAGGATGTTGCCCTGCGCGGTGACGCGAATGCCCTGCTTGTCACCCGCCCAGGTGCTCGCCTTGGGCCCCGTGTACGCGGCCACATTGCCCTTGGCATCGACGACGGCGAACTGGCGCCCTTCCTTGGTCCAATCGGTGGGACGCGGATCGGGATCGCGCTCCCACACCGTCTTCACCACTTCGCTCGCCGACTTGCCCTCACGGAGCAAG
This sequence comes from Gemmatimonadaceae bacterium, assembly GCA_040374005.1. Taxonomy (GTDB): domain Bacteria; phylum Gemmatimonadota; class Gemmatimonadetes; order Gemmatimonadales; family Gemmatimonadaceae; genus DASRAP01. The sequence goes on from JBEIVF010000077.1 coordinate 6,370, forward strand.
GCCAACGCCTGCGGGCCATAGCTCACGTCAACGATGGCCTGCGTCGCGGCGATGCCCACGCCCGCTTCGGCCCACAACACGCCGTTGCCCACCGAGAACACGCGCGACTGCACCGCACCACCGTGCTCACCGGTCGCTGAGTCGTAGGCGATGATGGAGAACGTGGCGACGGGCGGCCATGGCGAATCGGGCGCCGAGACGGTGGCGATACGGGCCGGAGCGGCACACGCACCGAGCGCGGCCGCGAGCAGGAGCAGGGAAGCCTTCATAGCTAGGATCAGGTGGAGGGGGAGCGCCTTCGGGGTCTTCAGCTCGGCCAGGGCGCTCTCGGCAGGGGTACCGGAAGCTGGCGCGGCGTGGCGGGCGGGGCAACTCGTCCCGGGGCACTCGCCCACGGAGGGCACTGGGGGTAAACTGTGGGGATGGGCCCGCCCACGAGGCGGCGGGTCCGACCACCCTGCTGGAGGAGTTCGATGCGCCTTCTCTCTCGTGCCTTGCTCGTCGCTGGCACCTTCACCGGCGGGCTCGCGGTGCTCAGCGCCGCCGAGTCCTATGCCACGAACGCGCCTGCCGCGTCGAGCGCGATGCTCGGCTTTGGCGGCGCGGTGCTGGTCGGCGATGGCGAGGTCTTCGTTGGTGAGGCCGCCAATCAGTTCCGTCCTGGCGCCGTGTACCGCTACCGCAAGACGGGCACCGCCTGGCAGCAGGTGGGCGTGATCAACGGCCCCGCGGCCGCTGTGGGAGATCGCTTCGGCACGTCGTTGGCGCTCGAGGGCGATCGCTTGTTCGTCGGGGCTGGGCCGACCACGGTGCACGTGTTCACGAAGCAGGGCACCGGATGGCGTCACGCGACGACGATCGACGCGGCGGCGGTGTCGGGTGCGGCGACGCCGGTGCAGTTCGGCGCGGTGGCCGCGGCGGGTGAGTGGCTGCTGATCGGCCGCCCGGCCGTGGGCGGTGGGCGCGGCGGACGTGGCGGTGGGCGCGGTGGTCCGGCCCCGGTGCTGCCAGCCGGTGAAGTGTTCGCGTTCAAGCGCGGTGCGGATGGTGCCTACACGTATCAGAGCACGCTGCGGTCGGCCGCGGCCGAGGCAGCGGGTGATAATTTCGGCGCGTCCATCGCGCTCAGTGGTGCGACGGCGTTGATCGGCGCGCCGGGCACGGCGTCGCGCGCGGGCGTGGCGCACGAGTTCACGGTGAACGAGCAGGGCGCGTGGGCGGTGGTGCGCACGTTCGCGTCCAACGGCTTGGGCCCCAACGACAGCTTCGGCGCCGCGATCGCGATGCACGGCGATCAGGCCGTCGTCACGGCACCGGGCGATGCCGGCAACTACGGCGCGGTGTACGTGTTCCGGAAGGTGGCGCAGGGCGGTGGTCGCGGTGGCCAGCAGCCACCAGCCGCCGCGGCGCGGCCGGCGAGCACGAACATGGTGTGGGTGCCGGCGTCGCGTCTCACGGCGTCGTCGGGCACGGCGGGCGATGGGTTCGGATTCTCGGTGGCCGCTGATGCCCGCGAAGTGTGGGTCGGTGCGCCGGGCGCGAACACCACGGGTGGTGTCTTCGTGTACTCGGGCTCGGCGACGGGCATTCGCAGTGATGCGGTGAAGTTCCTCGCACCGGCCGGTGTCACGGAGTCGGTGGGCAAGGGCTCCGCGCTGTCCATTCGCGGAAATGTCGCGGCGGTCGGGGCGATCGCTGCCAACCGCAATCAGGGCGGCGTGTTCATCTACGAGCGCGACAATGCGGGCACGTGGCGCATGTCGCCGATGCTCGCGCCCGTCATGGACGAGATCGCCGCACTCGGCGGCCGCGAGCGTAAGTGTTCCGAAGAAGGCAAGGTCGAGATCTTCGATTGTAGCAACGCCGAACTGCAGGCGTTCCTCCCCCCGTCGCGCATGACGTTCGACGGGCACTACATCGAGATGAACGACATCTGGGGCTGGACCGATCCGCAGACGGGCAAGGAGTGGGCTATCGTGGGTCGTCGTGATGGTACGACGTTCGTGGACATTTCCAACGCGGGCAACCCGATCGCGGTCGCGGACTTGCCGCTCACCGAGGGCGCGCGCCCGGCCGCGTGGCGCGACATGAAGGTGTACAAGGATCACGCCTATATCGTGTCGGACGGTGCGGGCCC
>JBEIVF010000222.1:0-3090 GCA_040374005.1 Gemmatimonadaceae bacterium
AGAGAGCGGGGTCGCGACGGTCATAGGAATGGAAACTAGTCGGTCACGAGGCGTTGTTGAGGACCACTCGATGCGTTGGTTACGCGAGCGATCGTGCGATGACGATGCACCGCTGAACGAACCAGGGCGCCGGTACCCACCGACGCCCTGTTCCGTTCCTGCTACTTCCGCACCAGCGGCTTGTACTTGAGCCGGTGCGGCTGGTCGGCGTCCACACCCTTCCGCATCTTCAGGTTCTCGTGGTACGCGGCGTAGTTGCCTTCGAACCACACCACTTCCGAGTCACCCTCGAACGCTAAGATGTGCGTCGCCACACGGTCCAAGAACCAGCGATCGTGGGAGATGACCACTGCGCAGCCGGCGAAATCGATCAGCGCTTCTTCCAACGCGCGCAGTGTGTCGACGTCCAAGTCGTTCGTCGGCTCGTCGAGCATCAGCAGGTTGCCGCCGGTCATCAGCGTCTTGGCCAAGTGCAGCCGGTTGCGCTCACCACCTGACAGATTGGCCACGAGCTTCTGCTGATCCGCGCCGCGGAAGCTGAAGCTCGACGCGTACGCGCGCGAGTTGATCTCCTTCTTGCCAACGGTCAGCAGCTCTTCGCCGCCCGAGATCTCTTCCCACAACGTGCGTTTGCCCTCGAGCGTGCGGGTCTGATCTTGGTACGAGATCTCGACCGTCTCACCGATCTTCAGCGTGCCTTCGTCGGGCTGCTCGCTGCCGGTGATCATCTTGAACAGCGTCGTCTTACCGGCGCCGTTGGGACCGATCACACCCACGATACCCGCGCGCGGCAGCGAGAACGACAAGTTCTCGAACAACAACCGGTCGCCGAACGACTTCTTCAGCCCCTTGGCGATCACCGCGTCATTGCCCAGACGCGGCGCCGGCGGGATGATGATCTCGTTCTGCACGATGCGATCGAACTGTGCTTCGCTCGCCAACTCTTCGTAGCGCCCGAGCCGTGCCTTGCTCTTGGCCTGCCGCGCCTTCGGCGCCAAGCGCACCCACTCGAGTTCGCGCTGCAAGGTCTTCTGACGCGCCGACGCCGCCTTCTCTTCCATCGCCATGCGCTTCTGCTTCTGGTCCAGCCACGACGAGTAGTTGCCTTCCCACGGAATGCCCGAGCCGCGATCCAACTCGAGGATCCATTTGGCCACGTTGTCCAAGAAGTATCGATCGTGGGTGATGGCCACCACCGTGCCCGGGAACTCGGCCAAGAAGCGCTCCAACCACAGCACCGACTCGGCGTCCAAGTGATTGGTGGGCTCGTCGAGCAGCAGCATGTCGGGCTGCGACAACAGCACCTGACACAACGCCACGCGACGCTTCTCACCGCCGGACAGGAACTCCACCGACGAGTCGCCCGGCGGACAGCGCAGCGCGTCCATTGCCAGTTCGACCTTGTTGTCCAAGTTCCACGCGTCCGTCAGCTCGATGCGCTCCAGCACACGCGCCTGCTCGGCCATCAGCTTGTCCATGGCCGCGTCGTCCATGGGCTCCATGAACTTCAGGGAGATCTCGTCGTTCTTGGTCAGGAGATCGCGGATCTCCTGCAAGCCGATCTCGACGTTCTCCTTGACCGTCTTGGTGGGGTCGAGGTGCGGCTCCTGCGGCAGGTAGCCGATCTTGGTGCCCTGGGCGGCCCACGCTTCGCCGTTGAAATCGGTGTCCACACCGGCCATGATGCGGAGCAGACTCGACTTACCCGCGCCGTTGGAGCCAAGGACGCCGATCTTGGCGCCGGGGTAGAACGAGAGCCAAATGTCGTTCAGGATCACTCGCGAAGGGGGAACCACCTTCGTGAGGGCCTTCATGTTGTAGATGAATTGGGGTGCCATGGGGGGAAATCTAACTCGCCCGCTTGGTACCGCCTTCAGGCGCACCGGCACTCACCAGGCGAGCACGTCCAGCCCAGGGATGTCAGCGAAATCGTCGGGGTTCATGGTCACTATGGTGGCGCGATGCACGATCGCCTGCGCGGCGATCATGCGGTCCAGCAGTTTGCGACGGGAGTAGCCGACGCGCTCGACGATCGTGCGATACGCGTCGGCCGAAGCATCATCGAACGCCAGCGTCGGGATCGCGCTCAGCACGGCGTCGAGGCGCACCCGACGCACCGGTGCGTCGATCGCATCGCGATACACCCCACCCTCTAGCTCAACGCGTGTGACCACCGACAGCAGCACCGCGCCGTCGAGTTTCTCAACACGGTCGGCCACGACTGGGTCGCCATCACGCAGGTGGATGGCGACGTTGGTGTCGAGAACGAACGCCACGCGTCAGAGCCCCACGCGATCGGCCAGCGGCTCGTCGTCGCGCCGCTCGATCGCGCGCGGCGCGGGCGTCGCCTTCAGCTGCGCGAGCATGGCGGTGATGGTGGTGGCCGCCGGGTAGATGGTCAGCACGTTGCCAGAGCGGACCAGCACCAGTTCCACATCGTCACCGAAGGCGACGTCTTTGGGGAGCCGGAGCGCTTCACTGTTGCCGCTGCGGAAGGTGCGAGTGCGGGCGATGGTCATGCGAAGCATCCGGTTGTTGGGATATACACGTATATACTGCTTTTATCAGTCGGTGTCAACTGCGAATGCACAGTGCCACGGTATCACGGCCCATCATCAGTTCGTCATCGGCATTCGCGTGCTGTTCAACTACCGCAACCGCCTCTACGCGCTCGACCGCCGTACGGGCGTCCCCATCCCCACCTTCGGCGACTCGGGCTGGGTGGACCTCCGCGAAGGACTCGGCCGCCCCGTCGAAGGACTGTCGGTGAGTGCGAGCACCCCGGGCGTGGTGTTCGACGTGAACACCGGCGAGCTCAAGTGGTCGTTCCACACCATTCCGCACCCGGGCGAGTTCGGCTACGAGACCTGGCCGCCCGACGCGTGGAAGGTGGCCGGCGGCGCCAACGCGTGGAGCGGCATCACGCTCGACCCCCAGCGCGCGATGGTGTTCGCGGCTACGGGATCCGCGTCATTCGACTTTTACGGCGCCAATCGCACCATCATCTTCCCCGGCGTCGATGGTGGCGGCGAGTGGGGCGGCCCCGCGTTCGATCCCGAGACGGGGCTGCTGTATGTGAACTCCAACGAG
>JBEIVF010000201.1:0-3750 GCA_040374005.1 Gemmatimonadaceae bacterium
AGTTCGGCGGCAACGCGCTTGATGAGCGCCGGAGCGGTCGGGGTGGGGTCAGTCCTGGCGCGGCAGTCTAGAGGGGCGGCACGCGCGGCGCCACGGCTTGATTTCTGGGTGTGTGGCGTGTTGAGCGACGGCCCGGGCGCTCTTGACCAGATTGGTCAGGTACGCTAGGATTCCGGTATGAGCGAGCCCATCAAGCCGAAGCATGTCGTGCGCGAGAGCGTGGGACTGTACGACGCGAAGACGCATTTATCGTCGCTCGTTGATCGCGCGGCCGAGGGCGCCGAGTTCATCATCATGAAGTCGGGGGCGCCGATGGCGCGCCTGGTGCCGCTGGAGGATGTGCGTCACAAGCGCGTGCCGGGGCAGGGTCACGGCCAATGGAGCGTCGCCAAGGACTTCGATGCGCCGCTGCCGCCCGAGGTGCTCGACGCCTTCGAGGGCCACTGATGCGGCTGCTGCTCGACACCCACGTGGTGATCTGGTGGGATCTAGGGGCCACGATGGAGCGCGAGGCCCGGCGCGCGATCCGTGAGGCCGACGAGGTCTATGTGAGTGCGGCGTCGTCGTGGGAGATCGCGATCAAGACGGCGATCGGCAAGATCCAGCGGTCGCGGTCGTTGGCGGACGTGTGCGAGCAGTCGGGGTTCCGTGAGTTGCCGGTGCTGATGCGACACGCGGATGAACTGCTCACGCTGCCGCACCTGCACCGCGATCCGTTCGATCGGCTGTTGGTGGCGCAGGCGATCGCGGAGGATCTGGTGTTGGTGACGCGCGATCCGGCCGTGGCGGCGTATCCGGTGGGGACGTTGATGGCGTAGAGGCAGGAATGCTTGCCGAGCGGAGTCAAATGTGTCACATTGTGTCACATGAAGAAAGTCTCCCTCCGCGAGCTGCACGAGCAGACCGGCGTGGTCGTCCGTGAGGCGGCCGCGGGCTACTCGGTCGTCGTCACTGATCGAGGGCGGCCGATCGCGACGATCACCCCATACGCGCCGACGGCGGAGCGCCGTTCATTCGCCGAGCGGCGACTCTCGAAGGCGTTCATGCGCGTTCAGCAGCGCCATGTGACATCGGACGCCACGGCAGCGATCTCAGCGGACCGCGACCGCGGATGAGCGCGCGTCGTCAGAAGGAACGACCCGAATCAGCGTACTTCGATACCGCGTTCGTGGTGAAGTGCTATTCGCCGGAGGCGGGCGCCGATATCGTCCGGGCGTTTGCGGCGGGCGTCTCCCAGCTCAGCACCTCAGAGCTCGCGCTCGCGGAGTTCTGCTCGGCGCTCCATCGCGCAGTCCGGGACAAACAGCTGACAGCGACCGAGGCCGCCGGACTCCGCCAACAATTTCGGGACGATGTTGCCGACGGCGTGTGGACGCTCATCCCGTGTACGATGCTCATCCTGCAGGCGGTCGACTCCGCGTACGAAGCGCTGTCGTCGCGCGTGTTCCTCCGCTCCGCGGATGCGATCCATCTGGCGACTGCGCGATTGAGCGGCCACCACGCGATCTACTCCAACGACCGCCACCTTCTCGCGGCCGCCGACTCGTTCGGCGTGCGAGGCGTCAACCTCCTGAGCGGGTAACGACTCAGTGCAACGGCGGCGGTCCCATCCGGAGCCGCCGCCATTGGCCGAACTCAGACCGCGCGCCCCGCCATCCCCGGGTAGTCCGTGTACCCCGCCTCACCCGGCGTGTAGAACGTCGCGAAGTCGGGGGCGTTCAGCGCCTCATCCTGCTGGAGGCGCGCCACGAAATCAGGATTGGCGAGGATCGGCCGCCCGAAGGCGATGAGATCCGCACCGCCGTGCTCCAGTGTCGCGACGGCGCGCGCTTTGTCGAAGCCGCCCGACGCGACGTACACGCCGCCGAAGGCGCGGCGCATCTCGCCCACGAGGGCGGCCGGCACGGTCGGGGCGCCCATCGAGGAATGATCGACGAGGTGGAGGTACGCGAGCTTCCGTGCGCCGAGGTCGCGGGCGAGGGCGACGAACTGCTCGTCGATCCCGTCGAACGCCCCCGTCGCGTTGAACGTGCCGTACGGTGAGAGGCGGATGGCCACCCGCTCCGCCCCGATGGCGGCCACCACGGCATCCACGACGGCCAAGGCGAAGCGATTGCGCGCGGACGCGGAGCCACCCCAGTCATCCGTGCGGGTGTTGACGTTGGCGTTGAGGAACTGCTCGATGAGGTATCCGTTGGCCCCGTGGAGCTCGATGCCGTCGAACCCCGCGGTCATCGCGAGCTGCGCCGACGCGACGAACTCGGCGATGGTGGCGTGGATATCAGCCTCGGTCATGGGTCGCGGCGCCGTGGGCACCTGCTGCCCGAGCACATCGGTCCAGATCTCCCCGGAGAGCGCGGCGGCCGTCGACGACAGGACCTGGGCCCCGAACGGCAGGTTGGCCGCGTGTGAGGCCCGACCCGTATGCATCAACTGGCCGAAGATCTTGCCGCCTTCCGCGTGGACCGCGTCGGTCACCACGCGCCACGCCGCCGCGTGCTCCGGCGTGAAGAGGCCCGGCATGCGCGGGTAGCCGAGGCCGTTGGGCGAGGGCGAGACGCCTTCGGTCACGATGAGCCCGACCGTGGCCCGCTGCGCGTAGTACGTCGCCATCGCGGGCGAGGGGACGTTGGTCGCCGTGGCGCGGTTGCGGGTCATGGGCGCCATCACGATGCGGTTGGCGAGGGGGATCGTGCCGAGGACGAAGGGATCGAACAGCATGGTGGGGCACTCCTGCGGCCGCATGGACCGCTGGAACAAGGACGAAAGGGGGGCGCGGTGTCGCGCCGTGTCTGGAGCAGGAACGTCTGGGACGACAGACCAGTGCCCGGTGCCTCTTGTTCCCCTCCCCCCGACCCGTCAGCTTTCCCATCTCTATGCAACACACTTCGGGCATCACCAGTACGACCGATCCGGTCTCGCAGCTCATCGTCGCCAGCATCCTGCTGACGGTGTTCACCCTCCTCGCCATCGACAAGGCGCACCGCGTGCTCGTGGTGTTGACCGCGACGGCGGTGTTGTGGGCGACGACCTATCTCACGCCGTACCACCTTTTGAGTCTCGAGGGTGCGACGGCGGCGATGGACCTCAACGTGTTGATCCTGCTCGCGTCGATGATGGCGTTGGTGGGTATGCTGAAGGACACGGGCGTCTTCGCGTGGGCGATCGACCGCTTGGTGGCGCGCTTCGGCGATGATCCGGTGAAGGTCATCGTGTTGCTGTGGTGGTTCACGGCGATCTCGTCGGCGTTAGTGGACAACGTCACGACGGTGATCTTCGTGGCCCCGATCGCGCTAGCGACGATGAAGCGCCTAGGCGCGCCGACCATCCCGGTGTTGTTGCCCCTGATCTTCGCCGCGAACATCGGCGGCACGGCGACGTTGATCGGCGACCCACCCAACATCATGATCGGCTCTGGCGCGAACATCAGTTTCATCGCGTTCGTGCAGAATCTGACGGTGCCGGTGCTGTTCATGATAATGGGGCTCCACTGGTGGGGGGCGCGTCAGTTGCGGCGGGTGATGGGTACGGCGCCGCTGCGCGGCGATCCGGTGCCCGATGCCGAGATCGCTGATCCCGGCTTGCTCCGCTGGTTGACCGTGATCAGTACGCTGGTGTTCGTCGGATTCTTGGCGCACGGGGTGACCGGCATGCCCGCGGCGGTCCCGGCGGTGATCGGCGCCGCGGCGGCGCTCATCGTGCAGGACCTCCGCTATCTCCGGGCGAAGCGCCCCATGGCGGAGGAGCGAC
>JBEIVF010000251.1:0-2684 GCA_040374005.1 Gemmatimonadaceae bacterium
ATGTGGCGCTCCCTGATGCCCGTGCGCTCGATGATCCACTCGTCGTTGGTCTCGATCCCGATGGCCGCGAAATCGTGATTGGTCATCACGCGAGTGGGCAACGCGTGCCCCGTGCCGACGATCTGCGCGAATGGCCGCTTCATGTAGCGCTCTCCCCAGCGGCAAGACGCCGTCCGATGTGGGCATTCATGTCCGACCCCACCGCACGCTTCGCGACGAGGATCGCGTTCTTCATGGCCCGCGCGTCCGAGCGGCCGTGCGCGATGATGCTGACGCCTCGCACACCCAGGAGGGGCGCCCCACCGTACTCCGCGTAGTCGAGCTCCTTGAGCTGCGAGGCCATCTCGCGCGGATCACGCCCCGCGCGCTCAGAGACGAGCTGGATCAGGAACGGCGCGATCCCTTCGAAGAACTTGAGGAGCACGTTGCCGGTGAAGCCGTCGCACACGACGACATCGAGCTCGTGTCCCGCAGCCTCACCGCGTGGCAGATCACGGCCCTCGCAATTGCCCACGAAGTTGAGCCCGGCCGTCAGGAGCAGCTGATGCGCCTCCTTCACGGCCAGATTGCCCTTCTCCGCCTCTTCGCCAATGGAGAGGAGCGCCACCGCTGGCCGTTTGCGGCCGAGCAGATCCTCCGCGTAGACCGAGCCGAGGCGGGCGAACTGTACGAGCTCGGCGGGCGCACAGTCCACGTTGGCGCCCGCATCCAGCACGACGATCGGGCGACGCGCGGAGGGGAACACCGCCGCGATCGCGGGTCGCTTGAGGCCTTCATGCAGGCGGAGCACCAGCGTCGACAACGCCATCTGTGCTCCGGTGTTCCCGGCACTCACGAAGGCATCAGAGTCGCCCGACGTCTGGAGCTGCAACCCCACGCGCATGGATGAGTCCGGCTTGCCGCGGAGGACGGCCGACGGCTTCTCGGCCATGTCGATCGCTTCGGAGGCGGGGACGATGACCAGGCGCTCTCGCGAGAACTCGCCGCCGGCGAGTTCCGTTGCGAGGAGGTCGCGGATCGTGTCCTCGATGACCTCCGGACGCCCGACGAGCTGGACGATGTCATCATCACCCAGCTCGACCAGCGCTCGGAGCGCACCTGCGATCGGAGCCCGGGGGGCACGATCCCCCCCCATGGCATCCACGGCGATGCGCGTCAAATCAGCCTTCCTGCGGCTCGACTCGCTGCTCTCCGGCGTAGTATCCGCACTCAGTGCAGACGCGGTGCGGGCGCTTCATCGCGCCGCACTGCGGGCACACCTGGATGTGGATCGCGGGCGCCTTCTTGTGCGTGTTGCGAGCGCGCTTCTTGCGCTTGGAGGTCCTACGCTTCGGTACGGCCATCGGTCGTCTTCAGGAAGGGTCGGTCGTGACGGCCTTTTTGAGCGCGTCCCACCGACTGTCGGAGGCCGGAGCGCACGAGCACGCGCCGGCGTTGAGGTCCACTCCACACGTCGGGCACAGTCCCCGGCACTCCGGGCGACACAGCACGAACGCTGGGGCGGCTAAGATCCACTGCTCACGGACTGCCGGCCGGAGATCCACCGTGGCGCCGCCATCGGACAGCGGGAACACGTCGGGATCGTCGGCTTCCTCGTTCTCAGCATCAGTGATGAGGGCTGACACCTCGTCAGACACCTCAACCTGCGCCGGCGCCAAACAGCGCGCACAGTCGGCGGTCACGACTCCGGAGAGCCGGCCGACGAAGTAGAACCGTGCTTCACCTGCCGAAGAGAGACGACCAGACACCACGATCGGTCCCTCCGGGCGCTGATCCTCGGGCATCCACACGGGGTCGTCGGCGGGGAGGACCCCATCGACCGCCACGGCCTGTGTGGCGAGCGTTCGGACATCCAAGGACAACATGACTCAAACGTAGTGGCGCCCGAACAGGCACGCAAGTGCTGTCCGGGCGCCAACTTACACGCTTTTTAGTAACACCATGCTACTTAAATACGGTCGGCCTCGGCGAAGAAGAAGCCGCCCTCGCGAGCCGCGTTCTCGTCCGAGTCGGACGCGTGGATCGCGTTCCGGCCCTTGGACTCCGCGTACAGCTTGCGGATGGTGCCCTCGGCCGCCTCGGCCGGGTCCGTCGCCCCGATCACCGTGCGCAGCGTCGCCACTGCGTCGGCCCGCTCCAGCAACAGCGGCATGCACCGGCCCGACGTCATGAACTCCACCAGCTCGCCGTAGAACGGGCGCGCGGCGTGCACCGCGTAGAACTCCCCGGCCTGGGCCGTGGTGAGGCGCATGACGCGCGCCGCGCGCAGCACGAAGCCCTGGGCCTCGAGGTGCGCGATGATCTTCCCCGCCTTCCCAGCTTCGAAGGCGTCCGGCTTCACGATCGCCAGGGTATGCGTTCCTGCCATGATAAGCTCCGAGTTAGCGCAAACGCGCCTGAATGAGTTCGACGAATTCGACCGGACGCTTCGCGACGCCCATCCCGGCCGCCTCGAAGGATTCGATCTTCTCGGCGGCCGTCCCGGCCGAGCCCGAGATGATGGCACCAGCGTGGCCCATCCGCTTGCCGGGAGGCGCAGTGACACCGGCGATATAAGAGACCACCGGCTTGGTGACGTGGGCCTTGATATAGGCGGCCGCGTCTTCCTCGGCGTTGCCGCCGATCTCGCCGATCATCACGATCGCTTCGGTCTGCGGGTCGGCCTCGAATGCGGCCAGCGCATC
>JBEIVF010000085.1:0-8001 GCA_040374005.1 Gemmatimonadaceae bacterium
ACGGCCACGCCACCACGCACCGACCCGGCGAGCGCCGCGGCCGACTCGCCGCCGGGATCGAGCAGGAATCGTGCGCCCTCCGGCAGCGACGCGACGATGCGCTCGGGCGTCGAGTCGGGATACAGCGTCGGCAGCCAACAGCCACCCGACTGTTCCAGCGCCGACTCCATGCGCAGCTGCACCTTCCGTTGGAAGCCGCTGCCTTCGCCGCGCGGCGTGACCGAGCGCGACCGCCGCCACAGCACCGGCCGCCACGACGTGATCGCGAACTCCGCCGCCTTCTCGGCCAGCGTCAACATGCGGTCGCGGTCGGCGATGGGCACGAGCAGATGCACCGGCGGCAACGGATCCACCACGGTCACGGCGTGGATCTCCACCGTGGCGTTGCGCTTGGCGATCGTGCGGAGCGTGCCACTCGCGCGGCGCCCTGCCCCGTCGAGCAAGAGCACCTGGGCGCCGAGTCCTAAGCGCAGCACCCGCATGTGACGCGCCGCATCCTCACCCAGCGTGACCGTCAGCCCAGGAGCGAACTCCTCGACGACGAAGAAGCGCGGCGCGGCCTGCGCGTCACTCATCGGTCAGCGCGATGCAACTCGGCCGCCCACCACTCCCCCTCGGCATATTCGCGCACCACGCGCCAGCCGTCGGCCGCGATCACGCCGATGAACGCCTCGCGTTCCACGACGAGCACCCCGCCGATCACCACGACACCATCGGGCGTTAACGAGGGCGCGACGATGGGCAGTAGTTCCACCAACACGGACGAGATGATGTTCGCCACCACCACGCGCACGGGCGCGAGCAACGGTAACAACGCACCCGCATCGCCCTCGATCACCGTGATGCGATCGGTGAGTCCATTGTGCGCGACATTCTCTTCGGCGTTGGAGATGGCCTCGCCATCCAACTCAATGGCGGCCACACGCGCGGCGCCGAGCTTGGCGGCGGCGATCGCCAACACTGCGCTCCCGCAGCCGAGGTCCGCAACGACATCGCCGGCGTGCACCACGTCCTGCAACAGGAACAAGGCGCCGCGCGTCGTCTCGTGTTCGCCGGTGCCGAAGCCAGTCCCGGGCTCGATCACCAACGTCGTGGCCGGATCGGACGCCCCCGCCAACCACGGCGGCGTCACGAGCAGTCGCCCCACTTGGCGCGGCTTCACGCTCGCGCGCCACTCGGCGTCGTAGTCGCCGGGATCGAACACGACCGACTCGACGAGGGCGGCGTGATCCACCGACCGGACCTCCTGCTCGGCGAGCGTGGCCACGGAGGGATCACCGAAGACCGAGACGAGCGTGATGCCCTCTTCGAGCACACCCTCCGCACCCGCCACGAAGAGGGCCGCGCTCACCGCCTCGCGGCGCGTCGCGTCGGACGGGGTCACCACGAGACGCGTGTAGTTCACGCGCCCAACGCTTCTTTCATCCGCGCCCAGAATCCCTTTTCGCGGTCATGATCGGTGGGCACCTCGCTCTGCGCCTCGGCCAACTGCTCAATGAGCGCCCGCTCCTCCGCCGACACATCCGACGGCGTCCACAACTGCACGCGCACGTGCAGGTCGCCCACCCCGGACGCGTTCACGCGCGGCAATCCGCGGCCGCGCAAATGGAACACGTGCCCACTCTGCGTTCCCTCCGGCACACGCAGCGCGATCTCACCGGCGATCCCCGGCACGTCGATGTCCGCGCCGAGCACCAACTGCGGGTACGTGACGAGCACTTCGCAGTACAGGTCCTCCCCATCACGCTCGAAGCGCTCGTCCTCTTGGACCTCGAAGACGACGATCACGTCGCCGCGCCCACCGCCGCGCGAGCCGGCGTTCCCCGCCCCGCGCAACGTCATGTACTGGCCCGTCGCCACACCCGCCGGGATGTCGATCTCCAACTCACGCTCACCGCGCAGGCGCCCTTCGCCACGACACTTCTTACAGGGCGACCCGATCACGACGCCTTCGCCGCTGCACGTGGGGCACGGCGCGACCGAGATCATCTGCCCGAGGAACGAGCGCGTGGCGCGCCGCACCTCTCCCGCGCCGTTGCACGTCGTGCAGGCGTGGGCATGCGTGCCCGGCTCGGCGCCACTGCCGGTGCACGTCTCGCACGGATCGAGCAACTTGGCGACGACCTTCTTCTTCACGCCTGTGGCCACTTCGTCGAGCGTGAGGGGGATCACCACCTTCACGTCAGCACCGGGCCGCGGTCCCGCGCCACTGCGGCGCATCTCGCCGAACACGTCGCCGAAGCCGAAGTCGCGCATGAACACGCTGAGCGCATCGGACATGTCGAACGGATGGTAGCCCCCGCCACCGGACGCCGCGCCGCGCAATCCGTCCGGGCCGTAACGATCGTAGGCCGCACGCTTCTGCGCATCGCGCAGGACGTCGTACGCCTCGGTGACCTCCTTGAACTTCGCCTCGGCATCGGCCGACCCGCCGTTGCGGTCGGGATGCCACTTCATCGCGAGGCGACGATACGCCTGCTTGATCTCGTCGTCGGTCGCACCGCGCTCGACGCCGAGCGTGTTGTAATAGTCCGCAGCCATTTTACGCTAACAGGGCAGAAACGAGTCGCGAGGTGTGGGTCACGACAGAAACGACTTTGTCATACGGCATCCGCGTGGGGCCGATCACGCCGATCACGCCCGAGAGCGTGCCGGCGCGGTACTCCGCGGTCACCACGGTCAACTTGCCGAGCAGCGGATCATCGTGCTCACCGCCGATCGTGATGGTGATGCCCGGACGTTCGGCGCGGTCCCGCAGCGTGCTCGCCAAGCGCTGACTGGTCTCGGTCAGCTCGATCAAGCGACGCAGATCCTCGCCCGCCGCGAACTCCGGCTGTTCGGCGAGCACCGACGCTTGCCCCAGCACTACGCCTTCGCTGCCGCGCACCAACGATGCATCGAACAACTGATCGCGCTCCTGCACGAAGATGTCGAGCACTTCGGCGGCCTGCACCGATCGCCCCGCATCGCGCAGGCGCGCGGGGAGCGTCGCCTTGATCTGCGCCAAGGTCAGTCCGGCGAGTCGCTCGTTGAGCACCACCGCCACCTCGGCCAACGCGGTGTCAGCGATCTCGCCACGGACTTCGACGAACACGGTGCGCACGGCCCCGCCCACGAGCGTCATTACGAGCACCAGCTTGTCCGCCGCCACACGTACGAGATCGAGCCGATGCAGCGTGGTCTGCTCCAACGCGGGTCCGAGCGCGACGCCCAGCTCCTGCGTGAGCACGCCTAGCGTTTGGGCCGCGCGCCGCAGGATCGTCTCGATGGTGCCGCCCGTCGCGCGCAGCTCTTCTTCGAGGCGCGCCTGATCACTGGACGTGATGGGACGGATGCGCATCAGGCCATCGACATAGGCGCGATACGCTTTGTCCGTGGGGATCCGGCCGGCCGATGTATGCGGATGGAAGAGGAATCCCTTCTCTTCTAGGTCGCTCATCGTGTTGCGGATCGTCGCCGGGGAGACGCCCAAGCCGAAGCGGCGCGACAGGGTGCGAGACCCCGCCGGCTCCGCCGTTTCGACATACGACTGAATGACCGCGTCGAGGACTTGCCGCTCGCGATCGGACAGTTCGGGAATCGCCATAAGTATAAGTCTAGTAACGACTTCGGGCACTAGTCAAGGTTGCGGCGAGGGCGTCGAGACGCATCCAGCCCTCGGCCGAAAGGACTAACCGGCGAGAATCGTGCCGAACGTCCTCGCGCGCCCAACCCGCGGCGATCCAAGGGGCCACCGTGTCGTCATCCCCGGGCTGCATCACCAGCCCCCGATCGGTGCGCAATCCCAGATATACCTGCTCGGCGACCCGGTTCTCCACCGTCAGCGTTTCGACGCCACCCACGGGGTCCTCCCCCGCCCTGACCTCGGCGAGCCACGCCGCATAGGCCTCGGTGTTCCACCGGCGGGCCGCACCATCGAATCCGTGCGCCGCCGGGCCGATGCCCCAGAACGGACGGTCCTCCCAGTACGCACTATTGTGCCGCGCGCGCATCCCGGGACGCGCGTAGTTCGACACCTCGTAATGCTCGTAGCCCGCCGCCGTCAGCCGATGGTGCGCCGCACTGAACTCCGTGGCCCACCGATCCTCAGGTGACTCGACGCTCTCGCCGCGCGCGGTCTGGCGCCCCAGCGGCGTGTGCGGCTCCACCGTGAGCCCGTACACCGAGAGATGCGTGGGCGCCGCGGCGATCGCCGCGGCGAGGTCTCGCTCCCAATCCCGGGTGACGGCCTCGGGCATGGCAAAGATCAGATCCAGCGACACGTCGGTGATACCGGCGTTGCGCGCCGCCGCCATCGCGCGGGGCACATCGTCGGCGGTGTGCGCCCGATGCATCCACTGTAACACCGCCGGGTCGAACGACTGCACGCCCAACGACATCCGATTGATGCCCGCGGCCCGCCAGGCGCGCGCCGCTGCGTCCGACACATCGTCCGGATTCGTCTCCAGCGTCACTTCGGCGTCATCGGCGATGGTGAAGCGCGATCGAATTACGTCAAGCAACTGCGCGACGCCGTCCCCGCCTAACCGCGACGGCGTGCCGCCACCGAAGTACACCGTCTGCAGCGTGTCACCGCCAGCACCGCGGATCCGCAGTTCCTCGGTCACCCCGCGCACGAAATCCGCGACGGGCACGTGCTTGCGGACCGCGATCGAGAAATCGCAGTACACGCAGCGCCGAGCGCAGAAGGGGACGTGCAAGTAGAGGTGCATCGTGACGAATGCTAACGACTCAGCGGCAACACCCGTCGCACCCGGTCATCCAACCCCACGGTGACGTGACCCGCGAGTTCAAGGGCCGACACCGCGGCCAAGGTCCGCGGCAACGGCAGATCCGTCGCGCTCGCTAGGTCCTCCACGAACTGTGCATCCTCCGCCAACGCCATCCACAGCGTGCGCTCATCACCCTCGAGCCGCTGCTCGATGCGCTCGGCACTCGGCGGTGCCAGACCCAGCAACGCGAACAGATCGCCCGCGCACGTGATCACTTGGGCCCCATCGCGAATGAGCACGTTGGTCCCCGCACTTTGCGGGGCGTCGATCGGCCCCGGCACTGCAGCCACGGTGCGTCCGAGGTCCAGCGCGGAGCGCGCTGTGTTCTGCGCCCCGCTCTTGAATCCGGCTTCGACGACCAGCGTCACCGGTGCCAGGCCAGCGATGATCCGATTGCGCTTCGGGAAGCAGCCTGGGAACGCCTTGGTCCCGGTCGGCATCTCACTCAGGACCAGGCCCGTCGCGGCGATCTGCGCGTGCAGCGACCGATGACCGGCCGGGTACGGCACGTCGACCCCAGTGCCCAGCACCGCGATCGTGCGCCCACCGACCGCGAGCGCCGCCCGATGCGCGGCCGCGTCGATCCCGCGCGCCAACCCACTCACGATGCTCACGCCGGCCAGTGCCAAGGTCTGGACGAGTTGCGTGGTGACCCGCACGCCGTAGTCGGTGGCGTTGCGCGTCCCCACGACCGCGATCAGCGGCGGCTGAAGGGCGTCGAGGTCACCGATGAGATGGAGTGATCCGACCGTAGGCGAAACATCGCAGAGCGGTCGTGGCCAGTCCGGATCCAGTGCGGTCAGGATCCGGACCGGCATGCTCATGGGAGCGGGAAATCCGAGGCGGTGTGCTCGCGCTCGAGCTCGCGGCGCTGACGCTGCAGCTCACCCCACCACGCATCGATCAGCGGCTGCAGCTCCAAACGGCCCGCGGCGCTGATCGAGAACACGCCGAACGCATCGTCGGTGCGGATCTCCGGCGTGTACTGCTCCCCCAACAGATCGAGCTTGCTGAACACCACGCAGTGCGGCTTCTCGGCCAACGTCGGCGAATACGAGCGGATCTCGGCGCGCAGCTTGTCGTACTCTTCCTGCCACGCCATGTCCTCGACGTCGATCGGGATCAAGAACGCGAGGATCCGCGTGCGCTCGATGTGGCGCAGGAACTGGAGCCCGAGGCCCTTCCCCGTGTGCGCCCCCTCGATGATGCCCGGGATGTCGGCGACCACGAACGTGCGGTGATCCGTGAGCTGCACCACGCCGAGGTTGGGCGCCAGCGTGGTGAACGGATAGTCGGCGATCTTGGGGCGGGCGGCCGAGATCACGGAGAGGAGCGTGCTCTTCCCGGCGTTCGGCTGACCGACGAGACCGACGTCAGCGATGAGCTTCAGCTCCATCTCGACCGTCTTGGCTTCGCCTTCTTCGCCGGGCTGCCACTCGCGCGGCGACTGGTGCGTTGCGGTGGCGAAGAAGGCGTTGCCCCGGCCCCCGCGGCCGCCCTTGGCGATGAGGAGCGTGTCGCCGGTCTCGAGGACCTCGCCCACGAGCTCGCCAGTGAGCTGATCGCGCACGACCGTGCCCGGCGGGACCGGCAGGATCATGTCGTCGCCCGACCGCCCCGTGCAGTTGGACCCCATGCCGTGCTCACCGCGCTCGGCCGTCCACGCATCCCGGTACGTGAAGTCGAGGAGCGTAGCCAGATTGGGATCGGCGCGCACGTAGATATCGCCCCCCTTGCCGCCATCGCCGCCGTTGGGGCCGCCCATGGGCGCGAACTTCTCACGCCGGAACGAGGTGGCTCCGGAGCCGCCGGTCCCGGCGGTGACTTTGACGACGACGCGGTCGATGAACATGAGGGCAATCTACTCGGCGCGCGACCCAGACTGGTGTTTGTCCCGCACCCGTGCCCACAGCAGCATCACCCCGCGCTGGGCCGCATCGGGCATCAGATCGCCCACCGCATGGAGCGTGGCCTCCACCGCATCAGCCGGTGCCCCGACGTTGAGCGCTCCATGCAGA
Source organism: Gemmatimonadaceae bacterium (assembly GCA_040374005.1). Taxonomy (GTDB): domain Bacteria; phylum Gemmatimonadota; class Gemmatimonadetes; order Gemmatimonadales; family Gemmatimonadaceae; genus DASRAP01. The sequence goes on from JBEIVF010000085.1 coordinate 6,791, forward strand.
TGGGAGTGCAACTGGCGGTCCTGGGCGGTCGCGGCGCACGCCGCGACGATGCAGAGCTCGCGGCGCGCCAGGTCCAGCCCGGGCCGCGAGAGCACCTTCCCATACCCCTCGACGATCATCCAGTGATCCAACGCGGGATGGAGCGCGGCGATGTTGTGCCGGAGCTGGTCGTAGGAGTCGCCATACACGGCCGCGCAGGTGGCCTCGCCGCGGACCTCCCACGTGGGCACGTGGCGGTAATGCCCATCGTCCCCCGTGGCCTCGTCGGCGCCGTCCGGCTCCGGGTGGAACCGTCGCCATTCCCGGGTCGCGTTGAGCGCCCGCGGGAACCCCGCGAACAGCGATGTCTGCAAGAGCAGCTCCTCGATCCAGACCGGTGGGGTCACGGAAGCGGCGGTCGCCAGCGCCTCCCGGATCGCGGGTTCGGTCCCCCCCGCGATGACCGCCGCGGCGCGCACGAGCGCGTGCGTCGCAGGGTCGAGGGGGGAAGTTAGGGCGGAACTCTCGGAACGCGTCATCGAAACGTTTCCTGCCGAAGCGGTGTATCGCACCAGCGGGACGACCTCCGTCGTGCCGCACCCCTATATTTACCCCCGAGCGACGCCGGACCGCTTCCGGCGGCTCGCCCGATCGCCACGTTCGACTGACTTCCAGCACCCGACCATGTTCCAGCGCTCAATTCGTCCGCTCCTCGCGTCAGTTCTCGTTGCCTCGGCTTTGACCGCTTGCAGCACCAGCGACGACACCACCGACACGCCTGACGGAGACACCACCGTCGTGGCCTTCTCCGACGAGTACTGGCAGTCCCAACGCCAGTTCATCGACTCGGTGCTGACATCGGCCCCGGATGTCGCAGATGTCGCGAAGGCCAAGGGCGCGATGTACGACGTCGCCGACGACTCCCTCACCAAGCTCGTCATCGCCGAATCGGCCAAGACCGAGGATTGCTACTCGAAGGTCGGGCTCGGCTATGACCCAGTGTTGACGGGTGTGGCGACGGTGCTCGTGAACTTCGGGGCGGCGGGATGGGACCTCATCCGCGTCGAGGACCACAAGTTCTCGTCGGCGGCGGGTGGCGCGGTGGTCTCGTGCATCAATGCCCGCGCGAAGAACGAGTGGAAGCTGCCGACCAAGGGCATCGTCCCGGGTGCGCACCTCGTGCAGCTGACGTTCCGCCCCGACGATCCGAAGATCGAACGCAAGGTCTACTA
>JBEIVF010000175.1:0-4325 GCA_040374005.1 Gemmatimonadaceae bacterium
GGTCTGATACGGTGAGTGACGTGTCGGGGACCGAGAAGACCGTGGCGGACAACATCTCTGACTTCTTGAATGCCGACCAGATGGGCGATCTGGCGGCCATGGCGGCCGCGATCCCCGGCGTGCAGCTGATCCCGGGTGCCGATGGCGGCATGGACGGCTTCTCGATCCTCGGACTGGGTGCCGACCAGAACAATGTGCAGCTCAATGGCCTGAACTTCGGTGAAGGCAATGTGCCGCGCGACGCCAACATCCAGATCTCGCTCGCGACGTCCCCGTATGATGTGGCGCGCGGCGGCTTCTCCGGCGGTCAGTTGCAGATCCGCACCGGCTCGGGGTCGAACTTCAAGAACCGGTCGTTGAGCTCGAACATCGCGGCGCCGCCGTTGCAGTGGTCGAACCGCGTGGCGCAGGCCGCGGGCAATGAGTTCACGAACGTCTCGCTCGGTGGAGCAGCGTCGGGGCCGATCTCGCCGGACATCTTGTTCTATAGTGTTTCCGGGCAGTTCGATCGTCGCCAGGCTGATCTGCGCACGTTGCTCTCGACCAGCCCGCTCGGCTTCGAGGCGTCGGGCATGGCCGCCGATTCGGTCAACCGCTTCCTCGACATCCTCAGCAATCAGCAGGTGCCGGTCGCCGTGGCGGGGTTCCCTGGGCAGTCCTTCAACGACCGTGCGTCGTTCTTGACCTCCCTCAACTGGAACCCGAACGAGCGGTTCGCCGGGCAGAATTTCGCGCTCTCCGTGAGCGGCAACGTGAGCAGCACCCGCCCGGCTGGCGGCGGCTTCGGCGGTGGACGCATCTTGTCGACGCCGTCGCGCGAGGGCGAGCGCGAGTCGTACGGCACGACCGTGCAGGCGCGCCACTCCGCGTTCTTCAGCACGATCTTGAGCGAGACGAACGTCGGCTACTCGATCAGTCAGAATGATGCATCGCCGTACCTGCTCCTTCCCGCTGGCTCCGTGCGCGTCAACTCGACGCTCGCCGATGGTTCGGCGTCGGTGCAGAACATCCAGTTCGGTGGCGCGCCCAATCTGAACGCGGGCGGCACCAACGGCTCCCTCAGTTTCCTCAATACGCTCTCGTGGTTCAGCGCCAGCAATCGGCACCGCGTGAAGCTGACCACCGAAGCGCGCCGCGAGGCCTACACCACGGACCTGACCAACAATGAGCTGGGTTCGTTCCAGTTCAACTCGCTGGCGGATCTCGAGGCCGGCAAACCGTCAGCGTACTCGCGGCAGCTCACCCCGCGTGTTCGCGAGGGGAGTCAGTTCGTTGGCGCGGTCTCGCTCGGCGATGCGTGGCGACCGACGAACAACCTGCAGGTCCAGTACGGCGTGCGCGTGGACGGCAATCAGTTCTTGATGGGACCGGCGCAGAATCCGCTCGTGGATTCGCTGTTCGGCTTCAACAATTCGGATGTCCCGAGCAAGCTGTACGTCAGCCCGCGTGTCGGCTTCTCGTGGACGTACGGGACGGCCGACCAGGTCGCCCTGATCCCCGGCATGGTCCGCGCGCCACGCGCGGTCATCCGCGGCGGCATCGGCATCTTCCAGAACACCCCAGGCACGCAGTTGATCGGTGGGGCCATCGATAACACCGGCCTGCCCAGCGGCTTGCAACAGCTCAACTGCATCGGCGCGGCGGCTCCGTCGCCGGAGTGGGTCAGTTATTTGAACGACCGTGGCCTGATCCCGACGACCTGCGCGGACGGTACGAGTGGCACGGTGTTCGCCAACAGCGCGCCCAACGTCACGTTGTTCGATCCCAGCTTCCTGGCGCAGCGCTCGCTGCGTTCCAATCTCAGCTGGTCGGGTGCGGTGTTGAAGAATCGCTTCATGACCTCGGTGGATCTGACCTACTCGCGCAACATGGCGCAGGCCAGCACGTTCGATCTGAACTTCGTCGGCGACCAGCAGTTCACGCTCGAGGACGAGGGCGGTCGGCCGATCTTCGTACCGACGTCGGCCATCGTTCGAGGAACGGGCCAAGTGGCGTGGCGCCAAGCGCGCGTGGTCGATGCCTTAGGCCGCGTGACCCAACAGCGTTCCGATCTGGCGTCCGAGAGCAAGCAGATCTCGTTCTCGCTCCGCCCGATCACCATCAGCCAGACCTTCGGCTGGGGTGTGTCGTATGTGTTCGCGGACGTGCAACAGCAGTTCAACGGCTTCCAGAGCACCGTCGGCGATCCCTTCACCAAGGAGTGGGGGCGCGCAAGCGGCAACGCGCGACATCAGTTCCAGTACAACCTGAGCTACAACTTCTTCGACGCCGTACGCGTGAACTGGGGCGGCAACATCCTCTCCGGCACGCCGTACACGGCGACCGTCGCCAACGATGTCAATGGCGACAGTTACGGGAACGATCGCGCATTCATCTTCGACCCAGCCACGGCCTCCGACCCGGCGCTCGCCGCAGGGATCCAGTCCCTCTTGAACAGCGGCACGCGTGAGGCGAAGGATTGCCTCCGAAGCCAGATGGGCCGCCTCGCTGGGCGCAACACCTGTGAAGGGCCGTGGACGACGACCGCCTTCCTGAGCCTGTCGCTCAACTCGGTCCGCGTCGGTCTGCCGCAGCGGGCGAACCTCTCGATCCAGATCCAGAACCCCTTGGCCGGCCTCGACCGGATCCTGCATGGCCAGGACAACATCAAGGGCTGGGGGATGAACATCAACCCCGCGCAGCAGCTGCTGTTCGTGCGCGGCTTCGACCCCGCCACACAGCGCTTCAAGTATGAGGTCAACGAGCGCTTCGGCTCGACGCGCGTGTCGCAGTCGTCCAATCAGCCGACGCCGTCGATCACGATGCAGGTGCGCTACGACATCGGTCCCGCGCGTGAACGCCAGCAGCTCGAGCAGCAGCTCGATCGCGGTCGCTCACGTCCGGGTACCAAACCGTCGGTGCAGCAGTTGCGTGGCCTCGGTAACCAGGGGCTCATCAATCCGATGCAGCAGATCCTCCAGCAGGCCGACTCGCTCAAGCTCACGCGCAAGCAGGCCGACTCGCTGGTGATGCTGAACCGGATGTATGTGCTGACCACCGACTCGCTGTGGCTGCCGGTGGCCAAGGAACTCGCGGCCCTGCCGGACAAGTACGACGATGACCTGGCGTACCAGAAGTATCGTGAAGCCCGCGAAGACCAGGTGGACATGCTCATGGCGATCGTGCCGGGCATCAAGGGCTTGTTGACGCCGGAACAGATCCGTCTGTTGCCCGCGGTGTTGCAGGCGAACCTCGACATCCGCACGCTTCGCGCGATCCGCTCGGGCACGCAGGGTCAGGGTGGCCGCGGTGGGATGGGTGGGTTCGGTGGTGGCGGTGGTGGCGGCGGTGGTGGTGGCGGCGGACGAGGTCGCTAAGACCGATGCCGACGTTCACCCGCATTTCTCCAGTGACTGAGAGTCTCTCTATGAGCTTCCGATACATCCTCCCGGCCGCAGCGCTCCTCGTGAGCGCCGCCAACGCCGGGTCCGCCCAGGACTCCACCGCCAAGGTCCCGATCAAGGCCCTCGGCCCGATCGAGGCCAAGGCGACGACGCCGATCTCGAACATCACGAACGTGCGCGCCCTCTCCACGGGCGCGGTGTACGTGAACGACTTCCAGCAGCGGCAGTTGCTGTTGTTCGACCCGACGTTACAGACCACACGCATCATCGCGGACACGCTGAGCGCGCCCATCCCGTACGGACAGCGCAACATCGGGCTACTGCCGTTCGTGGGCGATTCGACGATCATCGTCGATCCGGCGACGTATGCGCTCCTCGTGCTCAACGCGCGCGGCGAGATCGCGCGCGTGATGGCGCCGCCGCGCCCGGCTGATATCAATCTCCTCGCGGGGATGCAGGCCGGCACGTATGCATTCGACAACCAGGGGCGCATGGTCTACCGTGTCAATGCCGCGCAGGGTGGCGGCCGCGGTGGCGCGCCCAATATGCAGATGATGATGATGGCCGGCGCCGTTGGCGGCGGTCGTGGTGGCGATGGTGGCCGCGGTGGCCAGCCGGCTGGGGGGGCGCGCGGCTTCACCCCGCCCCCGCAGCCGGATTCGGCCGCCATCGTGCGCGCCGACTTCGACACACGCAAAGTGGATACGGTCGCCCACATCCGCATTCCCAAGACGTCGTTCTCGACCACGACGACGGCCGACGGTGGTACGCGCCTCACGGCGCGCATCAACCCGCTGCCGCAGGGCGACGACTGGGTGCTCACGAAGGACGGATCCATCGCGATCATCCGCGTGCTCGACTACCGCGTGGACTTCGTGAAGGAGGACGGGACACGGCAGCTGGCGCCGAAGATCCCGTTCGACTGGAAGCGGCTCGACGAAA
>JBEIVF010000217.1:0-3279 GCA_040374005.1 Gemmatimonadaceae bacterium
CATCGGCACGCGGCTCACATCGTAGTACACGGAGCGCGTGGACACGAAGTAGTAGCGCTTGCACGTCGGCGCCAAGAGCTGCGCCGTGCGCGTCACCCAGGTGGGGTCGGTGGCCGAGTTGTCGATGACCACGTCCCACGAGCGGCCTTGCAGCGCGGACACATCGCCGGTGCGATCGCCGATCAACTTCTCCACGGTGGGGAACAGCCCCGGATTCGTGCGGCCCCGATTGAACAGCGTGACGGTGTGCCCCCGATCCAGCGCGTACTGCACCTGGTACGGGCCAATGAAGCTGGTGCCGCCCAGGATCAGGATCTTCAGCGGCGCACGCCCGGGCCGCGTGTGGACGGCGGGGGCACCGAACGCCTCAGGGAGGCGGCCGCCGAGGCCCAGCGAGAGCGCGCCACCGGTCGCGGCGGCCATCTGAAGCAACGAGCGGCGGGACGGACGGGGATCGGACATCGCAGACTCCAACGAGGGCGGTGACAGAACGGTATCTTGGGGCACGGATCGGCTGTCCCGCTGAACGCTACCACTGTGGAGACCCACATGCACGCCGTACCACTGACCCTGCGCCCGCTCTACGCGGCGCGCACGCTCGCCGTTGTGCTCCTCACGCTCGCGGGGGCCAGCGCCCTCAGTGCACAGCAAGGCGCGGCCCGCCCCGCCCTGCGCTCCATCGAGGACCGCACCGCTGGGCTCACGAAGCTCGACGGCTTCTTCCCGCTCTATCACGACGCTGCCAGCGGACAGCTCCTGATGGAGATCCCGCGACTCGGCACCGAGGTGCTCCACATGGCCGGCTTGGCCGCCGGACTGGGCTCCAACGACATCGGCCTCGACCGTGGCGCGCCGCAGGGCTCGCGCATCGTCTTCTTTGAGCGCCAAGGTCCGCGTGTGATGATGGTGCAGCCGAACTACCGCTTTCGCGCGTCGAGCAGCAACCCCGCCGAGGTGAAGGCGGTGCGTGATGCGTTCGCACGCTCAGTACTGTGGGGGTTCAATGTGCTGGCCGAGAGCAATGGCGGGGCACGGGTGTTGGTGGACATCACCGACTTCGTGCTGCGTGATGCGACGAACATCGCGGGCGATCTGACGCCGGGCTCGTATCGCTACGATGCCACGCGGTCGAGCCTGTATATGCCGATGACCAAGAACTTCCCGCTCAATACCGAGATGGAAGTGGAGCTGACGTTCGTGCAACAGCCCGGCGCGGCCGGCGGTGGTGGCCGTGGCGGGGCGTTCTTCGAGGGCGTGGGCTCGGTGGCCGCGACGGGTGAAGCGGCGTCAGTGCGTGTTCACCACTCGTTCGTACAGTTGCCCGACAACAAGTACGTGCCGCGCGAGACCGACCCGCGCTCGGGCTTCTTCGGCATCAGCTACGCCGACTACTCCACCCCGCTCGGCGAGACGATGACCAAGCGGTACATCAGCCGGCATCGCTTGGAGAAGGCCAACCCACGCGCCGCGATGAGCGACCCGGTGAAGCCGATCATCTACTACCTCGACCCGGGTACGCCGGAGCCGGTGCGCACTGCGCTCCTTGAGGGTGGTCGCTGGTGGAACCAGGCCTTCGAGGCCGCCGGATTCCGCAATGCGTTCCGTGTGGAGATGCTGCCCGACAGCGTCAGCTCGATGGACATCCGCTACAACGTGATCAACTGGGTGCACCGCTCCACGCGCGGCTGGTCGGTGGGCAACTCGATCACCGACCCGCGCACGGGCGAGATCATCAAGGGCATCGTCACGCTGGGCTCGCTGCGTGTGCGCCAAGACTGGATGATCCTCGAAGGGCTGCTCGCGCCGTACGAGCGCGGCGACACGCCCCCGCCCGATATCGAGAAGTGGGCCCTGCAGCGTCTGCGTCAGCTCTCGGCCCACGAGATCGGTCACACGTTGGGCATTGGGCACAACTACTACAACAGCCGTGGCGGTCGCGTGAGCGTGATGGACTACCCGCATCCGCTGGTCACGCTGCGGGCAGACGGCTCGATGGATCTGTCGTCGGTCTACGACGACGGTATCGGCGAGTGGGACAAGGTCGCGGTCACGTGGGGCTACGCGCAGTTCGCACCGGGCACCGACGAGAAGGCCGCGCTGGCGCGCCTCATTGCCGACGCGGAGCGGCAGGATCTGAAGTTCTTCACCAATCAGGACTTGGGAACGCACGCGGCCGTGGACCAGTGGGCCAATGGCACCGATCTTCCCGTGGAGCTCGACAAGATGCTCGGCGTCCGTCGGGCCGCGCTCAATCGCTTTGGCACGAACGTGATCAAGCGCGGCACGCCGCTCGCGCAGCTCGAGGAAGTGCTGGTCCCCGTGTACATGCACCACCGCTACATGGTGGACGCGTCGGTGGGGTACATCGGCGGCCTCCGCTACGAATATTCGCAGAAGGGCGACGGGAGCACGCCGTACGCGCGTGTGCCGGGTGCCGAGCAGCGTGCTGCGTTGCAAGCGCTGCTGCGCGTGGTACAGCCGTCGACGTTGGCGCTGCCGGAGGGCGTGTTGAAATTGATCCCGCCGCGTCCGTCGGGGTACGGCCGTACCCGTGAGACATTCCCGCGCTGGACCGGCGGGGCGTTCGATGCCATTAGCCCGGCGGTCGTCGCGGCCGACCAGGTGATCGGCAACATTCTCAACGCTGAGCGGGCGGCGCGGTTGGTGGAGCAGTCGGCACTGGATCCGTCGTTGCCGGGATTAGAAGAAGTACTCGCTACGGTCATCGAGTCCACGTTCGGCGCCACGACCTCGACGCCCTACGAGCGCGAGATCAGCCGTGCGGTCGAGCGAGTGGTCATTGACCAGCTGATGGCCCTCGGCGACAACGCCGCGATGCCACAAGTGCGGGCGTTGGCGCGTCACGCACTCAGCCAGCGACTCGCCTCGCTAGGTACGCGCTCCGATGTGTACATCACGGCGGCCGCGCACACCGATGCGCTGACCACCGACATCAAGCGCTGGCTGGAACGCCCCGCGGCGGCCAGCGAGCCGCGTCGGGCGGCGCCGGCGGCGCCACCGGGTGCGCCGATCGGTGATCCAGGGATGTACTACGGGATGTGGATGGAGCCGTGGTGCTCCATCCTGCGCTGGCCGTACTAGCGCGAGCGCGTCAGCGCGGTGGCGTGGTCCCGCGGTAGAGGACCACGCCACCACTGACGCCACCAGAGATCACGTCGACGCGGCCATCGTTGTCGAGATCAGCGAAGCGCGGCACCGACGCCGGCGGCAGGGGCAACATGAAGCCGGCATACTCCGCGAATGTCGGCGCCGTGCGGG